>DASQWG010000301.1:0-5364 GCA_035640375.1 Actinomycetota bacterium | reverse complement strand
GGGGCCGAGGTGGCCTCGGAGGGAACACCTCTTGTTCCCGAAGAGGCCGCCGAGGCCCGTCCAGCAGATGACGAGGCGGAAGCCGGCGGATGGTCGAGGCCGGCGAGGCGTTCGAGGCGTTCGATCCGGCCGACCAGCGCGGCCGGCTGGGGATCGGTCTCGGGAAGCGCCGAGCGAACCAGGGCCAGCTCGAGGGTGAGCCGCGGCGCCGTCGACCAGCGCATGTCGGTCTGGGCCTGGAGGAGCAGGGCGAGGATCCGGTTGAGCTCGGCAGCCGAGAACTTCCCGGCCTGGGCCACCAGTCTCGGATGGACCTCCGGCGGCACGTCGATGATCGCGGGATCGTCCGGCGAGGACAGCGCCAGGAGCAAGTTCCGCATGTGTGCGGTCACCTGCATCGTGAAGTGGCGAACATCGTGACCCTCCTGGACCAGTGCGTGCACGATCCCGAACACCTCGCGGGCGTCGCCGACGGCGATCGCGTCCGCCAGGGCGAACTGCACGTCCAGCTCGGGGGTGCCGACCAGTCGAACCACGTCGTCCTCGGTCACCGCCCCTCCGCCGAGCACCGAGGCCTGGTCGAGCAGCGACAGGGCGTCGCGCACCGAGCCCTCGGACTCGCGGGCGATCACGTCGGCGGCCACGGGATCGAGCGTGATCGACTCCTTGGCCGCCACCTCGGCGAGGTGCGCGGCGATCGTCTCCGCCGGCACCCGTCGGAACTCGAACTTCTGGCACCGGCCCACGATCGTGGGTGGCATCTTGTGCGGCTCGGTCGTGCACAGGACGAAGCGCACGCCCGGCGGCGGCTCCTCGAACACCTTCAGGAGCGCGTCGAAGGCCTCGCGGGAGAGCCGCTGGGCCTCGTCGATGATGTAGACCTTCTCGCGCCCCTGCGCCGGCGCCGTGGGGGCCCGCTCCCGCAGCTCCCGGGCGTCGTCGACGCCGCCGTGGGAGGCCGCGTCGATCTCCACCACGTCGAGGTGCGTGCCGCCCTCGATCCGCCGGCACTGCTCGCAGGTCCCGTCCGGCTCGGCCGTCGGCCCCCGCTCACAGTTCACCATCTTCGCCAGGATGCGGGCAGATGAGGTCTTGCCGGTCCCCCGGGGCCCCGAGAACAGAAAGGCGTGGGCCAGCCGCCCCTCTCGGACCGCGCCGGCCAGCGCCCGGACCACGTGCTCCTGCCCCAGCACCTGGTCGGGCGCCTGGGGCCGGTATCTCCGGTACAGGGAGCGGTATTCCTCCACGAGGTTCCTCTCCGGGGAAGGCTCGTCGTCTCAGTGGTGACCGTGCAGTCCGCCGTCGAACCAGGTCGACCCGGGTCGATCTCCGAGCCGGTGGCTCCGGCCAGGCGTCCCCGCGGCACCCGCCGGGTTCCGCTTACCGCTGCTCCCTTCCGGGCCTGACGGGGTTCGCGGCTCGGCGTCGCGCGGGACCCGGCCTTCATCGCCCCGTGCCCGGAGCGGCCCCGGACCTCCGGTCCTCGGGCGGACGGTCGGCCCCGCTAGAGCGGATTGCGGATACAGGGCACCGCTAGCTCCCCGCCCAGCACGGTCACCGCGGCCAGTCTACACCGCGTCTCGGACGCCGCCCCCAGCCCCGCGGGCCGGCTGGATTCGGCAGGGGGAGGAGGGGTAAGGTGCTTCCAGATTCCGCCCAGCAAAGAGGACCACCGCTCGGGCGGGCCCTGCGCGCGGCCGGGCTGTAGCCGCGAACGTGGACGAAGCGGAGATCCTGATCGCCAGGCCCATGGCGGAGGTTTTCGCCGTCCTGGCAGAGCCCGAGCGGAACCCACAGGTGCTCGGGTTCCCCCGGATCACCAAGCTCGACGAGGGCCCCGCCGGCCTTGGGACGCGGTACCACGCCGAGACGGGCGAGCCGGGGATGGACCTCACGCTCGTGTGGACGGAGTTCGAGCCGCCGCGTCGTCTCGCGTTCCGGGCGGAGTCCGCCATCCACATGGGTGCGGGAACGATCCAGCCGGAGGGCGGCTACACGCTGGAGCCGGTCCTCGACCTCACCCGGCTCCGCCGATCCTTCGATCCCGGCATCGGGGGCTTCGCCCGGTTCTTGAACCCGGTCCTCTCCCGGCTGCTCCGCATGGGAGGGCCCACCGACCTGAACCGGCTCAAGGACCTCATCGAGTCGGGTTAGCGGAGGCAGAAGGATTTGAACCTTCGAGGCCCGTTCCCGGGCCTACGCGCTCTCCAGGCGCGCCCGTTCGGCCGCTCCGGCATGCCTCCAACGCTCACGATTGTAGTGAGGCGGGAGGGGGTCCCCGAACGGATGCTCATGAGCGGCGACCGAGCAAGCTCGCCAGAGCGCCATCCGCGAGGGACAGCCCGCCGACCCTTCCGATCGTGTGCGGAGGCGGTGCGATTTGAACGCACGAGGAGCCTCTCGACCCCTAACCGCTTTCGAGGCGGTCCCGTTCGGCCGCTCCGGCACGCCTCCGAAACCAGTGTAGCAACGGGCTACGGGGCCCTCCGGGAGCCGAAGAAGCCTCGGAGCAGCTCGGCGGCCTCCCCGGCCAGCACCCCCGAGACCACCTCGACCCTGTGGTTGAGCCGGGGATCCCGGACCAGGTCCCCCAGCGAGCCGGCGAACCCGCCTTTGGGGTCGGCCGCTCCGAACACCAGGCGGTCGAGCCTGGCCAGCACCACCGCCCCCGCGCACATCGCGCAGGGCTCCAGGGTGACGTACATCGCGCACCCCTCCAGCCGCCACGAGCCGACACCCGAGGCCGCCTGGCGCAGGGCCAGGATCTCGGCGTGAGCGGTCGGATCGCCCCTGCGTTCCCGCTCGTTCCCGGCCTGGGCCAGCACCTCCGCTCCCTGGGCCACCACGGCCCCGATCGGCACGTCTCCCCAACCCTCGGACCGGCGAGCCTCCTCCAGGGCCAGGCGCATCAGCCGCTCGTCACTCACGCCCCGACCCTACCTTCGGCGCTCAACGTCGTCCCCCATTCGACCGATACAAGCCGATGTGATGAAGGCAGAGGACGACGTCCTCGTCACCTTCCTGCTGCGGACGATCCGGGTCACCGTTTGGTCCACCTTCCTGGTGGTGGCGGCCCTGGCCGTCTCCGTGATGCTGCCCGGGTCGGGGCCCAACCCCTCCGCCCTGGCGCTCCTCCTGGTGGTCGCGGCGGCAACCGGCTTGGGGGCCGCGCTGGTGCCGTGGGACGCCATCCTTGCCAGCGGCCGAGGCAAGCTCCTCTTCTACGCCTGGAACACCACCTACATCATGATGATCAGCGCCGGGATCGCCGTGAACGGCGGGGGCAGCTCCCCCATCGTCCTCCTGTACGGGCTGACCACGGTGTTCGGCGCCATGGCCTACCCGGTCCGGGTCCAGATCGTGTTCCTCGGGTACACGGTGGCCTCCTACCTCCTGGCGCTCCGGCTCGCCGGGTGGGGCGTGACCCCGGCTCGGGTCTTCCTCCAGCTGACCGCGCTCGGCGCGCTGGCGTTCCTGTCCGGGTTCCTCTCCCGAGAGCTGGCCAAGCAGATGCGGGCTCACGTCCACGCCCGCTCGGAGTCAGAGCGCCGGGCCCGGCTCCTCGAGGTCGTGGCCCGCGCCGGCCGGCGGGTCAGCTCCCTCGACACGGAGCAGGTCCTCGAGGCCGTCGTCGGCGGCGCCACCGCGCTCGGCTTCGAAGCCGCCAACCTGGCCGTGTTCGACGACGCCGGCGAGCGGTTCCAGGTGGCGTTCGCCAGCGGCCTCCCTGAGGAGTACGCCGACTCCACCCATCCCTCGACCGCCGGGCTGCCCGGCCTGGTCCGGGAGCGTGGCGCCACGGTGGTCATCGACGACTACTCGACCCACCCCAACGCGATCCCGATCCTGCGCGACCGAGGGTTCCACGCGGCACTCGGCACGCCGGTGTGGGTGCAGGGGCGCCTCGACGCCGCCCTCGTGGCCGGGACCCACGAACGGCGTGACATCACCGAGGAGGACGTCGAGGCCTTGGAGCTCCTGGCCGCCCTGGCCGGTCGTGGGTTGGAGAACGCCCAGCGGTTCGAGGACGAGCACCGGGCCGTCCAGCGGCTGGCGGAGCTCGACCGCCTGAAGAGCGACTTCCTGTCGAACGTCTCGCACGAGCTCCGCACCCCACTCACGGCGATCGAAGGGATGGGGCTGACCCTCGAACAGCAGTGGGAGAACATCGACGAGGACACCAAGCGACAGCTCCTGTCCAGGTTGAACGCGAACGCAGGCGCGCTCCACCAGATCATCACCACTCTCCTCGACTTCTCCCGGCTGGAGGCGGGTCGCCTCGACGTCAAGGCCGAGGCGATCGAGCTTCGGCCGTTCGTGGATCGTGTGGTGCACCGGCTCGGCTCGCTCCTCGAGACCCACCCGACCACGGTCGACGTGGGGGACGGGCTCACGGTCGCGGCCGACCCCCTCCTCTTGGAACGGGTCATGGAGAACCTCCTGTCGAACGCGACCAAGCACACACCCCAGGGGACGGCGGTCGAGGTCGCCGCACGCGATCTCGGCGGCGAGATCGAGCTCAGCGTGATCGACCATGGCCCCGGGATCCCTCGGGACGAGGTGCGTTACCTGGGCGACCGGTTCTTCCGGGGCGGCGACCCCAACACGCGCCGGACCCGTGGGACGGGCCTGGGTCTAGCTGTGGTCAGGGAGATCCTGAAGCTGCATGACAGCGCGCTCGAGATCGACAGCGAGGAGGGCGCCGGCTCGAGGTTCAGCTTCGTCCTCCCGGTCGGGGTGGCGACCTCGGACCAGGGCGCCCAGACCGCCGCCACGGCTTAGCCGCCGTCCCGGAGCCGACGCTCCAGGAATCGGCGCTCCACGTCGTTCGAGGCCAGCTCGAGAGCCCGACGGTACGCCGCCGCGGATTCCTCGCGCCGGCCCAGCCGCCGCAGCAGGTCGGCCCGGGCCGCGTGGAACAGGTGGTATCGGTCCAGGGCGGTGGCCAGCGGCTCCATCAACGCGAGGCCTCGATCCGGACCGTCCGCCATGGCCACGGCCACGGCCCGGTTCAGCTCCACCACCGGGGTCGGCCGGAACTCAGCCAGGCGGGCGTACAGCAGGGAGATCTGGCGCCAGTCGGTGTGCTCGGCCCTGTCGGCCGCACCGTGGAGGGCGGCGATGCTCGCCTGGAGCTGGTACGGGCCCGGTCGACCCAGCCGGACGGCCCGGTCGACCAGCGCGGTGCCCTCCTCGATCTCGGCCCGGCCCCACCGGGACCGGTCCTGGTCCTCGAGGAGGACGAGCTCGCCGGCCGGGGAGACACGGGCGTCGCGTCGCGAGTCCTGGACCAGCATCAGCGCCAGGAGACCGAGGACCTCGGGCTCGTCGGGCATCAGCTCGGCCAGGACCCTGCCGAGGCGG
>DASQWG010000300.1:0-3835 GCA_035640375.1 Actinomycetota bacterium | reverse complement strand
AGGTCTCCGGGCTGACCATCACCGGAGCCGACTTCGGCAACTACTCGCTGAGTCAGCCCACGACGTCGGCCAGCATCCTGGCGTGGAACGCGCAGGGATCCGGCTTCTACCAGCCCGTGGGGGTCCCGAACTCGGTGTTCGTCGCCGCCCCCGGCACTCCCCCGGCGTCCACCTCGAGCACGATCTGGAACGTCGCCAAGGGCGGTTCCACGATCCCGCTGAAGTTCAACGTGTTCGCCGGCACGGTGGAGAAGACCAGCACCTCCGACATCAGCGCCTTCACCGCCGTCAAGCTCAGCGCCTGCTCGGCCGGTGCATCGATGGAGGATGTCGAGTTCGTCACAACCGGCAGCACCACGCTCCGATACGACCTGACCGACGGCCAGTTCGTCCAGAACTGGCAGACGCCGAGGGTAAACGGGGAGGCGTGCTACCGGGCAACCGTCACGTTCGCGGACGGATCGTCACTGTCCGCGTTCTTCCGACTGCGGAAGTAGCGGAGAGAGGGCCATCGGCGGGAGGCCCCGGCATGTGCCGGGGCCTCTCACATACCGGTCCCAGTCGGTGGGCCGTTCTAGGCTTGAGGCCGACAAGACACGAGAGGAGGACGCCATCGCGGAGCATCGCGGCTCGTGGCGACCGATCGCCGTGGTCATCGTTCTCATCGTGGTCGTGGCGATCGGAGCGTACTGGCTCTTCACGCGAGGTCCGGGTGCCAGGCTCGTAAGTCCTGCTGGGTCGACCGTCGCGCAGTTCCGCGGCTCTGGCGACCGGATCACCGAGGCGTTCTCCGTTCGAGAGGGGTGGTCCATCCACTGGGAGAACACCGGGGACCGATTCGCCTTCGCCATCAGCGGCGACCGCGACCTCGGGACGGTGGTCGAACAGGAGGAGCCGGCAAGCGGCGTGACGTCTCCCGTTGGCGGCGGGACGTTCCGCCTCGAGATCACGGCCGAGGGGCCCTGGTCGGTCCGCATCGTCCAGGGCGAGTGATCAAGCCTGCAGGGCACCATGGCTCGGCACCAGACCAGCCCTCCGCTTTACCCCGCCTCGGTGCGCTCGCGGGCGATGCGACCGAGCACGCCGTTGACGAACCGCCCCGAGTCGGCCGTGGAGAGCTCGTTGGCTGCAGACACGGCCTCGTCGATGGCCACCGCCGTCGGCACGTCGTCCCTGAACAGCAGCTCGTAGCAGGCCACTCGCATCAGGGCACGGTCGACCGCGGCCAACCGGGCCACCGACCACCCCTCGGCGTGTTCCCCGATCAGCCGGTCGAGCTCCTCCCGCCGCTCCTCCACCCCCGCCACGAGGTCCTCGGTGAAACCCGGCACCCGGATCCCCAGCGATCGTCGCTCTCCGATGACTTCGAGCGGGCTGCGATCGGCCATGTCGGCCTGATACAGGATCGAAACGGCCAGCCGCCGGGCGTCTCGGCGCCTGGCCACCGGGTCACTGCTCCCGGCTGAGGTACGCGCCGGTCCGCGTGTCGACCTTGACCCGGTCCCCGGGCTCGACGAACAGCGGCACCTGGACGGTGATCCCCGTCTCCAGCTGGGCCGGCTTCACCGCGCCGCTGACCCGGTCGCCCCTCACCCCAGGCTCGGTCGAGGCCACCGCCAAGACCACGGCCGCGGCGAGCTCCACGCCGATCGGCGTCCCCTCGAACATCGGCACCAGACAGGTGGCCCCCTCGACCAGGTAGCTCGCGGCCGGGCCCACCACCTCGAGGGGCACAGGGAGCTGCTCGTAGGTCTCCGAATCCATCAGCACGAGGTGATCCCCCTCTCGGTAGAGGTACTGCATCTCCCGCCGCTCCACGATCGCCAGACCCACCTTCTCGTCGGCCTTGAACGTCCGCTCCTGAACCGCGCCCGTCTTCACGTTCCGAAGCCTGGTGCGGACCACGGCCTGGCCCTTCCCCGGCTTGTGGTGGAGGAACTCCAGGACGGTCCACAGGGTGCCGTCGAGGTTCAAGGTCATGCCGTTCTTCAGGTCGTTCGTGGAGACGCTCATCTTCAGAGGACCAAGAGGTCCTTCGGCGTCCGAGGGAGGGGACGGCAGCCCTCCGGGCCGACCACGACCGCGTCCTCGATGCGCACCCCGCCGAGGCCCGGCACGTAGACCCCGGGCTCGACCGTGACCACCGCGCCCTCTGGCAGCACGTCTCGGGACCCGGCTCGCAGGCTTGGCCCCTCGTGGATCTCCAGGCCCACCCCGTGTCCCAGCGAGTGCCCGAACCGGTCGCCCAGCCCGGCTTCCTCGATCACGGACCGGGCGGTCCGGTCGGCATCCTGGCCGGTGATCCCCTGGCGGAGCGCGCCGATGCCGGCGAGCTGGGCCCGCAGCACGACCTCGTGGATCTCCCGGAGCCGGGTCTCCGGCTCGCCGAAGGCCACCGTCCTGGTCATGTCGGAGTGGTACCCGTCGACCACGCAGCCGAAGTCCATCTTCACGACATCGCCCCGCCGGAGGGCTCGGTCGGACGGGCCATGATGTGGCTCGGCGGCGTTCTCCCCGAAGGCCACGATCGTGTCGAAGCCCACGCGTTCGGCGCCGATCTCCCGCATGGCCAGATCGAGCTCGAAGGCCACCTGCCGCTCGGTCACGCCCTCGGCGAGCTTGCCGATGAGGCGATCGAAGGCGGCGTCGGTGACCTCCTGGGCCCGCTCCAGGAGGTCGACCTCCTCGGCATCCTTGGCCCACCGGAGCCCCTCGACCTCGTCCTCCAGCGGGCGCAGCTCGATCCCGGCGAGGTCCGACAGCTCCTTCCAGGCTCGGTAGGTCATCCCGCCGGCCTCGAACCCGATCCGCCCGACGCCCTCGGCCGCGGCGGCCTCGGCCAGGGCGGGAGCCAGCTTCTGAGGGTAGATGACCCGGCGCAGATCGGGGACCTCTCGCCGCGACTGTTCCTCGTACCGGCTGTCGGTGAGGAACACCCCGCCCCCGGGAACCGACAGGAGCTGGCCGTAGGTGCCGGTGAACCCGGTCAGGTACCGGACGTTGACAAATCGAGTGACGAGCACCGCGTCGAGGTCGGAGAGCCCCTCGTGCAGGCGGGTTCGACGGGAGGCGTGATCCACGGGGAGCCATGATACGGCCCCGGACATGCCAGGAGGCGGTCCACTGGACCGCCTCCCGGACCCGACGGCCACTCCCCCCGAGGAAGCCGTCGAGCGCATGGGCCGCGCGGGGCTTACGTGGAGGCGCCCCCCTTGCACAGGGTGAAGGACTCGTCGCCGTACAGGAACCGGGCGCAGGATCCGCTGACCGAGGCGACCTCGTAGTGCTGGGCGAACCGCTCGCCCTCGTCGACCGTGTACTCGTCGCCTCGGACATCGACCGTGACGGTGTTGGCGTCGACCACGTCGATCACCTCGACCATCTTGCCGCCGGCGACCCCGCCGAGATCCGCCTGCTCGGTCTCGGCGCCCTCGGCGACCGGCTGCACCTCGCCGCCGCTGGGAGCCTCCTCGGTCTCCGCGGCGGTCGTCGTGGAGCCGCCCGCCCCAGACTCGGCCACGATCAGGGGCACGAAGGGGTCGCGGCCACCGAAGAACCGAAACACCCTTGGGGCCTCCGCAGGCGGCTCCCCGGCCTCGGTGCCGGGGGTCGCCTCGATTGGCGGCGGGGAGGGCACGTTCGTGGGGGCGGCCTGCTCGTCCTCCCCGCCGAGGCTGGTGAACAGGAAGAACCCGCCCGCGGCCAGCACGATGACCCCCAGCACGATCAGCAGGTTCCGCTCACGTCCGCTCATTCGTCACGCTCCTGGGGTCTCGACGGCCGCCGGGGTGCCGGCGGGTGTGGTCGGGCTGGCGCCCGGGCTCGGCGACGCGCC
>DASQWG010000299.1:0-4362 GCA_035640375.1 Actinomycetota bacterium | reverse complement strand
CCGACCGGTGAGGAGGGAGCCTCGGGATGGGCAGCACAGGGGCGTGGTGACGAAGGCGTTGGTGTACGCGACCCCGGTGCCCTGGAGCCACTTGGTCGTCTTCTTCAGGGCCACCATGGTCTCGCCGGGTCGCTGGTCGTCGGTCACGATCAGCAGGATGTTGGGCCGCTGGTCGGGCTGGCCCCCCGCAGGCCGCCCCAGACCGGCCGAGGCCGAAACCACCAGCGCCACGGCGGCGACAACCCGCAGCGGGCCTCGAGCGCGTCGCCTCAACGCTTCTTCCCGCAGTTCCGGAGCACGTTCTTCCCGGCGCCCCCACGGCAGACGTCGGGGCCCGGCCCTCCGTCCAGCCGGTCGTTGCCGCCGCCGCCGATCAGCCGGTCCCGTCCGCCCCGGCCCTTGAGGACGTCGTCCCCGGCGCCCCCGATCAGGGTGTTCTTGGCCCCGTTGCCGATCAGGACGTCCTTGCGGGTGGTCCCGCGGACCCTCTCGACGTCCGCGCCGACCCGGTCGCCCTCGCCCTTCTGCCCATCGCCGGCGGCCGCTCCCACCGTCACCCGGACCCGGTTCCTCCGGCCCCCGTACGTCACGAGGTCGCTCGCCGGACCCCCCGTGATCGTGTCCGCCCCGTTGGCCCCGGGATCCTGACCCTCGAGGAACCGGTCGGACCCACTGGCGCCCGCCAACGTATCGTTGCCATCCCCCCCGGTGATCGCGTCGTCGCCTGCCCCGCCATCGACCGTGTCGTCGCCGGCCGATCCCTGGAGGGCGTCGTGCCCGCCGAAGCCGAGGACGTCGTCCCTGCCGCCGTTCCCGATCAGCACGTTCGACTGGTCGTTGCCGACCAGCGTGTCTCCGCCCGACCCGCCCACGGCGTTCTCCATGCCCACCAGGGAGTCGGCGCCCTCGCCGGTCGCGGTTCCTCCGCCGATGTTCACCGAGACGGCGGTCGCGGACCCGGCGAAGCTGGCCGTATCCGTCCCCCCGTTCCCCCGGACCAGGTCGTTTCCGGCCTCGCCGGCCATGGTGTCGTTTCCGTCGCCTCCGAGGAGATCGTCGTTGCCGGGGCCACCGGCCAGGGCGTCGGGCCCCCCTCGCCCGGTCAGGACGTTCGGCCCGGCGTCGCCGGTGAGGTCGTCGCCGTGAGCCCCGCCCTCAAGGTGCTCGAAGCCGGAGAGCCCATCCGAGCCCTCACCACTCGCCGAGCCCGCGGCCAGGCTGGCCGTCACGGCCGGAGCGCCGAAGAAGCTGGCGGTATCGTCGCCGGCGCCGCCCTCGAGGTCATCGTTCCCGGCGTCGCCGTCGACCACGTCGGCGCCACCGCCGCCGTCGAGGTCGTCCGCGCCGGGGCCCCCGCGAAGCACGTTGTCCTCCACGTTCCCGACGAGCTGGTCGTTCCCGGAACCACCGAGGACACCCTCGATGTCGATCCCGACGTGGTCCCCCTCGCCGAGCTCGCCGTCGTCCGCGCCCACGCCCACGGTCACGTCGAGCGGACCCTCCCGGAGGTCGAACGTCACCACGTCGAAGCCCGTTCCGCCGTCCAGGTCGTCCGATCCGTTGGGGTCGGGGCCCTGGTCGAACACGTCGTCGCCGCCCAGGCCCATCTCCGCGTCGGCGCCACCTCCACCGTCCAGGCGGTCGCCGCCCACACCCCCGTCCAGCTGGTCGCCGTCCCCGCCGCCGAACAGCTCGTCGTCCCCGTCCTCTCCGTCGAGCTCGTCGATGCCCGGCCCGCCGAACAGGTCGTCGGCCGCCGGCCCCCCGAACAGGTCGTCGTCGCCGTCGCCGCCCGCGAGATCGTCGGCGGCGGTGCCTCCGGTGATCGTGTCGGCGCCTCCCTGTCCGTCCAGGAGCAGGCGGGCCCCGAACGGGCCGGGGAACGTGGCATCCCCGCTCAGCAGGTCGAGGCCGCCACCGGCCTCCACCGCAAACTCCTCCACCCCGGCGCTGGTCACATCGACGTCGGCGTCCGCCGGGACCGGCTCCAGGCCGTGGTTGAGGACGATCCCATCGCTCCGGAACAAGATGTCGTCCGCACCGCTCGTGCCCACGATCGTGAGCCGGTCGGGAAACCCCCCGGAGAGATCGACGACGAACTCGATCTCCGACGTGCCGTCCCCTTCGTCGGTCGCCCCCGGCTCGAAGGGGCCGCCGGAGAGGTCGATGGTGAACCCCGTGGTTCCGCTCGACGCGTCGGTCACCCTGATCGTGTCCACGGTTCCGACCGTGGGTGCCCCGCACGGAACCTCCGAGGTGCCGTCGCGAACCACCAGGTCGTCGCCGGCCCGCTCGATCGAGGCCTCGTCCTCCGCCGCCCCCAGGGTCACCTGCACCGTGGTGCCCGCGAACGAGCAACTCACCACGGCCCGGGCGGACGTGGGCAGGCCGACCAGGACCGCGACGATGGCGGTCGAGACGGCGCGGCGGCGCCGAGATCGATTCGTTGGGAAGCTCATCAGGAACGGGCCCACCCATGGCCGCCGTCGGGACGGCGGCGAGCCATCACCCTATCGGCCTCCCGAGATTCGGTCAACCTTCCCATCTCCGTCTCGCCCGAGGGCCCACGCAGGGGCCGCCGTTCACACGGTCGGTAGCAATCCCGGTGGTACCCTCTGCGTGCTGTGACGTCCAGGAGGCGTTCGGAGTTCTCCACTCCCTACCGGGGGCGGGAGGGCCAGTGGTCCTGGATCGCGCACCGGGTGACCGGGGTCGGCATCCTGCTGTTCCTGTTCGCCCACATCGTCGATACCGCCCTGGTCGGCTGGGGGCCCGACGCCTACAACCGGGTGGTGTCGGTGTACCACCACCCGATCGTGCAGATCATGGAGCTGGGGCTGGTAGGAGCGGTCATCTACCACGCCCTGAACGGCCTCCGGATCATGATCATCGACTTCTGGCCGAGCGCCGCCGATCACCAGGCCCGGCTGTTCTGGGGGACGATGCTCGTGTTCGGGGCGTCCATGGCCCCCATCACCTGGATCATGGGATCCCGGATCATCGAGGACCTGTTCGGCTGATGGCCGTGGTCGCCGAACACCGCCGCGCTCCCGAGGCCGGGCCGGCACGCCGCGCCGGGTTCGAGCTGTGGGCGTGGCTGTTCATGCGGCTGTCGGGGATCCTCCTGCTGTTCCTGGCGGTCGGGCACGTCCTCATCATGCACGTGTTCGACACCGGTGTGGCCAGGGTGGACTTCGATTTCGTGGTGGATCGATGGTCGAGCCCGTTCTGGCGCACCTGGGACTGGATGCTCCTCTCGCTGGCCCTGCTCCACGGCGTCAACGGGACCCGGGTGATCGTGCAGGACTACGTCCGGCGATCGGGGTGGCGGCTCGCCTGGAACTGGGCCTTCGCCATCGTGGCGTTCTCGCTGTTCGTCCTGGGCTCGGTGGTCGTGTTCACGTTCGATCCGGCCCAGTTCCGCTGAGGCCATGACCACCAACCACGTCTACGACGCGGTGATCGTTGGCGCCGGCGGAGCGGGGCTGCGGGCTGCGCTCGAGGCCGCCGGCGAGGTCAGCACCGCGGTGATCTCGAAGCTGTACCCGACCCGCTCCCACACCGGCACCGCGCAGGGCGGGATGTGCGCGGCGCTCGGCAACGTGGAGGAGGACTCCCCCGAGTGGCACACCTTCGACACCATCAAGGGTGGCGACTACCTGGTGGATCAGCCCGCCGCGGACATCATGTGCCGGGAGGCGATCGACCGGGTGGTCGAGCTCGAGCACTGGGGCTTCCCGTTCAACCGGACCCCCGAGGGCCTGATCGACCAGCGCAGGTTCGGCGGCCACACCCGGAACCACGGTGAGGCCCCGGTCCGAAGGGCGTGCTACGCCGCCGACCGGACCGGGCACATGATCCTCCAGACGCTGTACCAGCAGTGCATCAAACGGGACGTCCGGTTCTTCAACGAGTTCTACGTCATCGACCTGTTGCTGGTGGACGGCCGCACGGCGGGCGTGGTGGCGTACGAGCTGGCCACCGGAGAGATCCACGTCTTCCGGGCCAAGGCCGTGCTGTTCGCCACGGGCGGCTACGGGAAGATCTTCAAGATCACCTCGAACGCGCACACGCTCACCGGCGACGGCATGTCGGTGTGCTACCGACGGGGCATCGCCCTCGAGGACATGGAGTTCTTCCAGTTCCACCCCACGGGGATCTACAAGATGGGCATCCTGATCTCCGAGGCGGTCCGCGGCGAGGGCGGCATCCTCCTCAACGGCGAGGGGGAACGGTTCATGGAGCGGTACGCCCCCACGATCAAGGACCTGGCTCCCCGGGACATGATCTCCAGGGCGATCTACCAGGAGATCAAGGAGGGACGGGGGGTCGACGGGAAGGACTACGTGTACCTGGACGTCC
>DASQWG010000298.1:0-2006 GCA_035640375.1 Actinomycetota bacterium | reverse complement strand
CGGTGCGGGCGCTGCACTTCCAGGCTCGGTCCGCTCTTCGAGCTCGGCTTCGGGGAGAGGAGCGCTCCGATGAGTGAGGTCCGGCAGCTCCTCGAGCGCCAGCTGGAGCGGATCCCTCCTCCGTCGTTCACCGAGGCGGATGTGATGCGGCGGCGGGACCGAACGGCCCGCCGGCGCCGTGTGTCGGGTGCCCTGATCGCCCTGGCCATCTTCGGGAGCCCGGTGGCGTGGTTCGCCTGGACTCTTGGGCCGAACGAGCGGCGCGAGGCGGTGCCTGCCGCTCAACCGCAGGAGGTCGACCGCGAGGCTCGGAGAGCGTACATCCGGGACTTCCAGGCGGTCTGCCGACCGGTGAGCCGTCAGCTCCTGGAGCCGCCGATCCTGGCGAGCCGGTCGGGCTACTCGGGCGAGAACGTCAAGAGCTTCCGAACGCTCGCGCCGATCTACGGGCGTTTCGTCCGTGACATCGCCGCTCTCCCATCCCCTCCCGGAGATGAGGAGGCGGCCCACATCACCGACCGATTCCGCCAGTCGCTCGCGTCGCTCTCCCCCGTTCTCCATGCCGCGGACCAACGAGACGCCTCCGCCTTCGAGGAGGCAGCCGGGATGTTCTGGCTGCGCGTGAATGCCGCGTTCATGGCCGCCGACGACGCCGGCATCCGATGTTCGTAGAGGTGCCCGCGGAAGGGAGGGAAGGATGAGGCGATGGGAGGTCATCACGGTCCTGGCGGGTGCGTTGCTCGTCGGGGCGGTCGGGCAGGCCACGGCCCGGGGCGTGCCCCAAGGGCCAGAGGGCTGGTTCTGTGTCCTGGACCTGGGGACGTGGCACTGCAGCCCGCAGGGCGTGGACAAGAACCTCGGCGGGCCGAGCGCGCCGTCGGTGAACTTCGAGTGTGATCAGCCCGGCGACTCGCTGTGCGTGAACGACCCGACCGATCCCGACGACGAGTTCAGCATCGGGCCGCCGGCAGGGACCCACTTCGTCGGCACCGAGAACCTGATCCGGATCGACCTTTACGCTGGGCAACCGTGTCCTCGCGGAACCTCAGGGGTCGTCGAGCTTCCGTTCGGCACGTACCGGTATTGTCACCACTACGCTCCGTAGGCACGAGCGTCCGGGATGGTGGTCGCTACGGCGGATTCGGACCGTGGTCCCATGTCGCGGGAGACCTCGCCGAGTCACCCCGGAGTCGGCTCACGCCGTCCGAACCGGGGCCGCGGCTCGTTCCTGGCGGACCAGCTCCGTTCCCCGACGGATCAGGAATACGGCCAGCGCCACGATCAGGAGCGCGTTGACGGGGTGCAGGGCGGCGATCAGGGGCGACTCCTCCCGGGCGAGGGTCAGGTTCGGCTGGAAGAACGTGATGACGGCCAGGACCACCCCGAGGACGATCGTCGTCCCTCCGGCGCGGGCCAGGGCCGGGAGGAGCACGAAGAGCACCGCCACGGTTCCGAGGATGTACCCCGTGTTCTCGTGCAGCTCCGTGCCGCCCTCCTGGCCGAACAGCATCAGGCCGGCGAAGTACACCTGGACCACGATGGCAGCCAGGAACAGCCACGAGAACCCGAGCAGCGTGAAGCGGAAGAAGCGTCGCATGGAGGGGAGGCTATCAGCGAGCCGGCAGGCCCGCCAACCTACGGCTGCACGGCCACGCCCCGGTCCCACAGCTCCAGGAACGGATTGACGTACTCCTCCTCGATGGGGACCACGCCCTCGAGGCCGTGACCGCCGTCCGGCGACCGTGACGTGTCGGCGAACTCGGCGGCCCGGATCGATTCGAACAGGCCGCGCTCCTCCACCCGGCGCAGCAGTGTGACCGCCTCGGACAGGACCTCGTTCGCCCGGGCGGCGATGCGCCCCTCCGGGGGCGGCCACCACTCCGCGGCCACGTTCCGGGCCGTGCGGACCGTGTACCGAGCGTTCTCGATGGCGAGATCACGGTCCGACAGGAAGGGGGTGTGGATGCCTTCCGTCATGATCCCCACGAGGAGGATCTCCTGTTCGG
>DASQWG010000297.1:0-15110 GCA_035640375.1 Actinomycetota bacterium | reverse complement strand
GCGTGCCGGAGTCAAACGACGGGACGATGGACGCAGCCGAAAGGCTGCCTGAACCCGTGGTGGCGTTCGTCGAGCGGGCCCTGGTGCTCGACGACGACGACCGGGCGGCTCTGGCCGCGGCCCGGAGCGCCCTGGATGAGGCGTTTCACCTGGGCGCGTGGCGATCGGCCAACGAGATCGTGGGGCGCGCCCCCCGCCTCTACATCGAGATCCGTCACCGGCTTGCCGGCGTCTTCCTCCCTCGACACCTGGGCGATCTGGTGGAGCTCGGCCCCGAAGCCGATCCCGATGAGGTGGCGCAGTGGGTGGGGGTGGCCAGGCTGGCCCGGATGGCGGTGGACGACGCGCTCATGGGTCTGCTGGCCGCCCACTCGATCCGCCCCCCGGATCTGCGCGAGCTGCTGGCGCCGTGGAAGGCGATGCTAACCGCGGCCCACCGGCGCGAACGGGCGCCGGGCTGACAGCTCCGTGCTAGGCTCCCGGCCGGACGGACGAGGGGAGCTGTGATGCGCAGGGTCCTGGCGGTGCTCTCGGTGTTCGGCGTGCTGGTGGCGGCCTGTGCGCCCGAGGAGACCGAGCCGGCGGCCGGGCCTGCCACCGTGGGCCCTGCGGCGGACTCGTGCGAGAAGGAGAACCTGCCGCTCCTCACCCCCGGCCAGCTGACGATCGGCACCGACAACCCGGCCTTCCCGCCGTGGTTCCAGGGCGGGACGCCCGAGGGGTCGCCGTGGGAGTTCAACGATCCCTCCACGGGGAAGGGCTACGAGAGCGCCGTGGCCTACGCCGTGGCCGAGCGCCTGGGATTCACCGCCGACGAGGTCCAGTGGGTCGAGGTTCCCTTCAACCAGTCATTCAGGCCGGGGCCGAAGGACTTCGACTTCTTCATCAATCAGGTCTCGTACACCCCCCAGCGGGACCAGGCGGTCGACTTCAGCGAGTCGTACTACGACGTGAGCCAGGGCCTGGTGGCCGTGGCCGGGACCCCGATCGCGGACGCCACCACGGTCGAGGATCTGAAGCCGTTCAAGCTGGGGGCCCCCGTGGGGACCACCAGCTTCACCGTGATCGAGGAGCAGGTCCAGCCCGAGCAGGATCCGGCCGTGTTCGACACGCTCAACGACGCCGTCCAGGCGCTTAAGAACGGACAGGTCGACGGCGTGGTCGCCGACGTCCCCACCGCCTTCATCATCATCGCGGTGCAGGTCGACGACGGGGTCATCGTGGGCCAGTTCCCCGCGGCGGGTGAGCAGGAGTTCTTCGGGATGGTCTTCGAGGAGGGGAACGTCCTCCGGGACTGCGTGAACGCGGCTCTCGACGGGCTTGGGTCCGACGGAGCGCTCCGCGCCCTCGAGCAGCGCTGGATCGCCGACAAGGGCCAGGCCCCGGTGCTCGGCTAGCCCGCCCGCGGGTGAGCTCGGTCCGAGGCACGCCTCCCGGCGCGGCGCCCCACCCCGCGCCCGACGCGGGGGACCGTCGGTCGAGGATCCTCGGAGCCGGCGTCGAGGGGCGCCGCGGGGTTGCCGTCGCCCTGGTGAGCACGGCGGTCGTCGTCACCATTCTCGCCGTGCTGGTGCTGAACTCGCCCGGCTGGCCCGAGGTGAGGCGGTCCTTCTTCAACGTGGATGTGTTCCGGGAGTCGTTCCCCGAGATCGCCCGACGGTTCCTGCTCAACGTGCAGGCGTTCCTGCTGGCCGAGGTGTTCATCCTCGTCTTCGCGCTCTTCATCGCGGTGCTCCGCAGCCTGTCCGGACCGGTGTTCTTCCCGATCCGGGCCCTGGCCGTGGCCTACACGGACCTGTTCCGGGGGATCCCCACTGTCCTGGTCATCTACATCCTCGGGTTCGGCGCGCCGGCCCTCCAGCTGCAGGGCGTGCCGGACTCGCCGTTCTTCTGGGGCGTGGTCGCCCTGGTGCTGGTCTACTCGGCGTACGTGGCCGAGGTGTACCGCGCCGGGATCGAGTCGGTGCACCCGAGCCAGGTGGCCTCGGCGCGGTCCCTCGGCCTGTCCAGGTGGAAGGCGCTCCGGTTCGTGGTCCTGCCCCAGGCGGTGCGGCGGGTGATCCCCCCGCTGCTCAATGACTTCATCGGGCTGCAGAAGGACTCGGCGCTCCTGGCGCTGATCGGGGTGCTGGAGGCGTTCCGTCGATCGCAGGTCGATACCGCGGGCGCGTTCAACTTCACGCCGTACGTGGCCACGGCCCTCCTGTTCGTGGCCATCACCATCCCGCTGGCCCGGGTGACCGATTGGCTGGTGGCCCGGGAGCGGGGCCGGTACCAGGCAGAGGGGACGTTGTGACCGACGACGCCCTCCGCCTCGAGGACGTCCACAGGTCGTTCGGCAAGCTCGAGGTCCTGAGGGGGATCGACCTGACGCTGGCCCGGCACGAGGTGGTGGCGCTGATCGGGGCCTCGGGCTCGGGGAAGTCGACGATGCTCCGGTGCATCAATCTCCTGGACCCGATCGAGCGCGGGCGGATCCTCCTCGACGGGCGCGACGTGACCGCTCGGGGCGTGGACGTGAATGAGGTCCGGCGACGGGTCGGGATCGTGTTCCAGGCGTTCAACCTGTTCCCGCACATGACCGTGCTGCGGAACATCTGCCTGGGGCCGGTCGAGGCCCAGGGCGTGCCTCGGGAGGAGGCCGAGGAGCGAGCCCGGGGGCTGCTCGACCGGTTCGGCCTCCTCGACAAGGTCCTGGACTACCCGGACCGGCTCTCCGGCGGCCAGCAACAGCGGGTGGCCATCGTCCGGGCCCTGGCCATGCGGCCGGACGTGATGCTGCTGGACGAGGTGACCAGCGCCCTCGATCCGGAGCTGGTGGCCGAGGTCCTCGACGTGATCCGCGAGCTCGCCGAGGGCGGCATGACGATGATCCTGGCCACGCACGAGATGGGGTTCGCCCGGGACATCGCGCACCGCGTCGCCTTCCTCGACGACGGTGTGATCCTCGAGGTGGGCCCGCCCGAGCGGATGTTCACGGAGCCCCGGCACCCTCGGACCCGCCGGTTCCTCCAACGGATCATCGCCGCCGGCCGCCTGTGACGCGTATGATGCCCGCGTCGTGGGGAGGGTCGTCTCGCTCCAGACGAAGCGGGAGCACTTCGCGCCGCTCGAACAGGTTGACTCGTTCCATGCTACCGCGCTCGGGCTCGATGGTGACCGGCACGCCGGCCGCGAGCACGGGAAGCGTCAGGTCCTGCTCACCGAGGAGGCCGACCTTCGCGACCTGGACCTCAAGCCCGGCGACCTTCGGGAACAGCTGACCGTGGACCTCCCGGGCTTGATGTCCATGCCCCCCGGGACCCGGCTCCAGGTGGGCGAGGCGGTCCTCGAGCTGACCGGGGTCTGCGAGCCGTGCACCCACATCGGCGAGCACCTCGGCGCCGAGGACCCCGACGAGTTCCGGCGTCGGCTGGTCGGACGGCGGGGGATGCTGGCCCGTGTGGTCGGCGAGGGCGCCATCCGGCGGGAGGATCCCGTCGAGGCGGAGGAGAACGGCGATGGCTGAGTCGTGGACCGGCCCCCGGGTGCAGTGGCTCCACCGCCCCACCGAACGCGGCGGCCGAGGGCTGCGGCGTCAGGGCGTAGCCGAGCGGGAACGGGCCCTGGCCCAGGCCCCGATGTTCGCCGGGCTGTCGGGTCGCGATCGCCGGGCCATCGCCAAGATCACCGGGATTGTCCGGTACCGCGAGGGCACGCCGGTGGTGAAGGAGGGCGCCCGGGGCACGGTGTTCTTCGTGATCCTTGAGGGCAAGGCCAAGGTCGTCCGGAAAGGCCGGACCCTCGGCCGCCTGCGCCGCGGCGACTTCTTCGGCGAGATGTCACTGCTCGACGGCGAGCCTCGCACCGCCAGCGTGGTCACCGAGGCCGACTCGACGTTCCTCACGGTGGCAGCCAGGGACTTCCACCGCGTGCTCGCCCGGGAGCCGAAGCTGTCCCTGCGGATGCTCCAGGTCATGGCCGGGCGCCTCCGGGCCAGCGAACGGCCGCTGGTCGATTAGTCGCAGTCGGCCGGTATCATCGCCGCCGATGGCTCGGACGGAGGAGCGGCGGCGCTCCGAGGCGAAGCGGCGGGTCGAGGAGCTCCGTGACCTGATCGACTACCACAACTGGCGCTACCACGTTCAGGACGACCCCGAGATCTCCGACGCCGAGTACGACGAGCTGATGCGGGAGCTCCGCGGGCTCGAGGAGGCCTTCCCCGAGCTGATCGTTCCCGACAGCCCCACCCAGCGGGTCGGCGGTGCACCCAGCGAGCTGTTCGCCCCGGTGCGGCACCGTGCGCCGATGCTGTCCCTCGACAACGCCTTCTCCTGGGAGGAGCTGAACGCCTGGGGGAAGCGTGTCGAGCGGGCCCTCGGACGGCAGGCCGACTTCGTGTGCGAGCTGAAGATCGACGGCGTTGCGGTGGCCGTCAGCTACGAGGATGGTGGCTACGCGATCGGCGCCACCCGAGGCGACGGGTTCGTCGGCGACGACATCACCGCGAACATCCGCACGATCCGCTCGGTCCCGGTGCGGCTCCGTGGGAAGGGCCATCCGGGGGTGCTCGAGGTCCGCGGCGAGGTGTACCTCCCGGTGAAGGCGTTCGAGCAGCTCAACGAGCAGCTCACCGAGGCCGGAGGCCGGCCGTTCGCCAACCCGCGGAACGCCGCTGCCGGCAGCCTCCGCCAGAAGGACCCCGCGATCACGGCCTCCCGGCCGCTGCGGCTGTGGTGCCACGGCGTGGGGGTGGCCGACGGGCACCGGTTCGCCCGGCACTCCGAGGCGCTCGACCAGCTCCGCGAGTGGGGGCTTCCCGTTCCCCCCACGACCGAGAAGGTCGAGACCCTCGAGGAGGTGTTCGGGTACTGCGAACGGTGGCAGGAGCACCGCCACGACGTCGACTACGAGATCGACGGCGTCGTGGTGAAGGTCGACCAGATCGCCCTGCAGGAGGAGCTGGGCGCGACCAGCAAGGCACCGCGGTGGGCCATCGCGTACAAGTTCCCACCGGAGGAGCGGACCACGCCGCTCCGGGGCATCTTCGTCCACACCGGCCGCACCGGCGTGGTCACACCGTTCGCCCAGCTCGAGCCGGTGTTCGTCGGCGGGGTGACGGTGACCACGGCCACCCTCCACAACGAGGACGAGGTCAAGCGGAAGGATGTCCGCCCCGGCGACACGGTCGTCGTACGACGGGCTGGCGACGTGATTCCCGAGGTCGTGGGCCCGGTCGTGTCGAAGCGCCCCAAGGACGCCCGGCCCTGGCGGTTCCCGAAGACCTGTCCGTCGTGTGGTACCCGGCTGGTCCGGGAGGGTGCGTACTGGCGGTGCCCGAACCGGGGCGCCTGCCCCTCCCAGAACATCGAGTGGCTGTTCGCCTTCGCCTCGCGGGGGGCCATGGACATCGACGGGCTCGGCTACAAGACCGGGATGCTCCTCCTCGACATGGGGTGGGTGAACGATCCGTCCGACATCTACCGGCTCACGGCCGAGCAGCTCGCCCAGCTGCCGGGATTCAAGGAGAAGAAGATCGACAACCTCCTCAAGGGGATCGAAGCGTCGAAGGAGCGGGACCTGTGGCGGCTGCTCGTGGCGCTGAACATCCCACACGTCGGCTCGCACACCGCCCAGGTGCTGGCCGAGGCGTTCGGCTCCGTCGACGCGCTCCGGAAGGCCACCGTGGAGGAACTGGAGGCCGTGGAAGAGATCGGCCCCATCGTGGCCGCCGCGGTCCACGCCTGGTTCCACGATCCAGGGAACCGGAAGCTCCTCGACAAGCTGGAGCGGGCCGGGGTGCGCGTGGCCGACGCGCCGAGGAAGAAGCGGAAGGCCGGACCGCTCACCGGCACGACGATCGTCCTGACCGGCGGCCTCTCGTCGATGAGCCGCGAGGAGGCCACCAAGGCCGCTCAGGAGGCCGGCGCCCGCGTGGCCTCGAGCGTGTCGAAGAGCACAGACTTCATCGTGGCCGGCGCCGACCCCGGCTCCAAGTACGACCGCGCGGTCCAGCTGGGTATCGAGATCGTTGACGAGAAGGAGTTCCTGAAACGGATCGGGCGCTAGCTGCCCGGAGAGGAGGCTGGGATGGTCACCAGGCGAGGCGTCGCCATGACCCCGTCGACGATCCTGCTGATCGTGGCGGTAGTAGCCTTCGTACTCGCCGCGTTCGGGGTCAGTCTCGGCGAGGTGGGCCTGGTCGAGTTGGGGCTGGCCGCGTTCGCCGCGGCGTTCATCCTCCGGTAGGGCTCCCCCCGAGCGGGCGGACCGGCCTCGCTACACTGGTTGGCATGCCGGTCGAGATCAACGTCGATCACGTGGCCCGGCTGGCCCGGCTCGCCCTCACCGACGAGGAGCGGGAGCGGTTCCGCGCGCAGCTCGGGGTGATCCTGGACGCCGCCGAGCGGGTCCGGGAGGTCGCCGCCGAGGACGTCCCGCCCACCGCGCAGCCCGTCCCACAGACCAACGTGTTCCGGGGCGACGACGATCCGTGGGAGTCCCTGCCCCAGGAGGAGGCCCTGGCGGGCGCGCCCGAGGCCGAGGACGGGCGGTTCAAGGTGCCCCGCATCATCGAGGCCGAGTGAGCACCGAGCTCTGCGACCTGCCAGGCCACGAGCTGGCCCGGATGTACCGGGCCGGCGAGGCCTCGGTCACGGAGGCCGTCGAATCGTGCCTCCGCCGGATCGAGGCCGTGGACGGCCGGGTCGAGGCATTCCTCCGGGTGACCGCCGACGAGGCCCGCGAGCGGGCCCGGGCCATCGACGAGCGGTTCGTCGCCCGCGAGGACCTCCCCGCCGTCGCGGGGATCCCGCTGGCCTTGAAGGACGTCCTGTGCTCCCGCGGCATCGCCACCACGTGCGGGTCGCGGATCCTGGAGACGTACGTGCCGCCGTACGACTGCACGCCGTGGGCCCGGCTCGGCCAGGCCGGCTCGGTCCTCCTCGGCAAGACCAACTGCGATGAGTTCGCCATGGGCTCCTCGAACGAGAACTCCGCGTTCGGCCCGGTTCACAACCCGTGGAAACTCGACCGAGTGCCGGGCGGTTCCTCGGGCGGTTCGGCCGCTGCGGTGGCCGCCGGCGAGGCCGTGTGGGCGCTCGGCACCGACACCGGTGGCTCGGTCCGCCAGCCCGCGGCGCTGTGCGGGGTGGTCGGGTTCAAGCCGACGTACGGGCTGATCTCCCGGTACGGGCTGATCGCCTTCGCCTCGTCGCTCGACACCGTGGGCACGTTCACCCGGACCGTGCGCGACGCCGCCACGATCGTGTCTACGATCGGGGGGAAGGACCGGCTCGACGCGACCTCGCTGCCGACCGAGTCCCGTTACCTCGGCGCGGGACTCGACGACGGTGTGAGCGGCATGCGGATCGGCGTGATCCGCGACTGGCTCGGCGAGGGGGTGGAGCCGGGTGTGAAGGCCGCCATCGAGCAGGCCATCGAGCGATTGGCCCGGCTCGGCGTCACCTTCGAGGACGCCGCGCTGCCGCACGCCGAGTACGCGCTGTCCGCCTACTACATCATCGCCCCGGCCGAGTGCTCGTCGAACCTCGCTCGGTACGACGGCGTGCGATACGGCCATCGGGCTCGCCACGCCGCCGACGTGATCGAGCTGAACTCGAGGACGCGGGACGAGGGGTTCGGCGATGAGGTGAAGCGGCGGATCATGCTCGGCACGTACGCGCTGTCGGCCGGCTACTACGAGGCGTACTACGGGCAGGCCCAGAAGGTTCGCACGCTCGTGATCCGCGACTTCGAGGCGGCGTTCGAGCGGTTCGACCTCCTACTCGGCCCGACCTCGCCGACCTCGGCGTTCCGGATCGGGGAGAAGGCCGAGGATCCGCTCGCCATGTACCTCTCGGACATCTTCACGATCCCCTCGAACCTCGCCGGAAACCCGTCGATCTCGGTGCCGTGCGGGCTCGACGAGGACGGCCTGCCGGTGGGGCTCCAGCTCCTGGGCCCGCACCTCGACGAGTCCACCCTGCTCCGTGCGGCTTACGCCTTCGAGCAGGACCTCGGCTTGTCGGCCCGGCCCCCGCTGGTCGAGGAGGCCGTGGCGTGAGCGAGTACGAGGCCGTCATCGGGCTGGAGTGCCACGTCGAGCTCTCCACGGCCACGAAGATGTTCTGCGGCTGCCGGAACGAGTTCGGCGGCGAGCCGAACATCCGGACGTGCCCGGTGTGCCTCGGCCACCCCGGCACCCTCCCGGTGCCGAATCGCGAGGCCGTGGAGCGGACCATGAAGATCGCCCTGGCTCTCGACGGCAAGGTGGCCCCGCGGTCGCTGTTCCACCGGAAGAACTACTTCTATCCGGACATGCCGAAGAACTACCAGATCAGCCAGTACGACCTCCCCATCGGCACGGGCGGCCACCTCGACGTCGAGGCCGACGGTCAGTCCCGTCGGATCGGCATGAACCGGGTGCACCTCGAGGAGGACACGGGCAAGACGATCCACGCCAGCACCACGGGCCGCATCGCCGAGGCCGACTATGCGCTGGAGGACTACAACCGGGCCGGCTTGCCCCTCGTCGAGGTGGTGTCGGAGCCGGAACTGCGGTCCCCAGAGGAGGCCCGCGCCTATCTCCAGGAGCTGCGGGCCCTGCTCGAGGCGCTGGGCGTCTCGGACGTCAGGATGGAGGAGGGATCGCTCCGCTGCGACGCGAACGTCAGCGTCCGGCCGGCCGGCCGCGAAGAGCTGGGGACGAAGGTCGAGATCAAGAACATGAACTCGATCCGCAGCGTCGAGCGGGCGGTCCGGTTCGAGATCGACCGCCAGCGGGAGGCGCTGGACCGTGGCGAGCCGCTGGTGCAGGAGACTCGGCACTGGGACGAGGACCGCGGCGTCACCACCTCGCTGCGGTCGAAGGAGGAGGCCTTCGACTACCGGTATTTCCCGGAGCCGGACCTCCCCCCGTTGGAGCCGGACGAGGAGTGGATCGCAAAGCTTCGGGCCTCGCTGCCCGAGCTGCCGGCCGCGCGCCGGCGCCGGCTGGTCGAGTCGCTGGAGCTCTCCCCGGAGCAGGCTCGCATCCTGACCAGCGAACCGGGCTGGGCCGATCTGTTCGAGGAAGCGGTCGAGGCATCCGGCCAGCTGGGCCGGTCGGTGGCGAACTGGTTCACCCAGACCCTGATGCCCCAAGTGCCGCTGGAGCGGGCCGCCGGGCGCGCGGACACCGTGGCCGACGTCCTGCGGCTCGTGTCGGACGGTGAGATCTCCTCGACCGCCGGCAAGGAGGTGCTGGTCGAGGCCATCGCCTCGGGCCGGTCACCGTCCGACGTGGTCGACGAGCGGGGCCTCCGGCAGATCTCCGATCTCGGCGACGTGATCGACCGGGTGATCGCCCAGAACCCCGGGCCGGTCGGGCAGTTTCGGGGCGGCAAGGAGGGTGTGCTCGGGTTCCTGGTGGGCCAGGTCATGAAAGAGACCGGCGGAGCAGCCAATCCACAGGAAGCGCAGCGCGTCCTCCGCGAGCGCCTCGGGCCAGGCTAGGGGCTCCGACGTTTGGGCCCGTGCCGGGCGAGGGAATGACCGGATCGATGCCGCACGAGGATCCGAGAACGCCCGGTCCACTGAAACCGGAGAAGCTGGGAGCGACCTCCGAGCGGGGGCATCCTCAACCGCAGGCAGCCGAGGTCGAGAGCGCTCACCAGCTGGCGAACGATGCCCGAGAGGAGCTGCGTGCCGCGGGGTTTTCCGACGAACGGATCCAACAGCTCGCCGATCAGTTCATCGCCGAGGACCGAGGCGAAGGCACTCCGGAGTTCGTGGCCTGGGCAAGGAACCTAGGTTCTTGAACAGTCGCCCAGGCCCTGCTGCCCCAGGCGCCGCTCGGCACTGCGCCTCCGCGAGGGGCTCTCCTCCCTAGCCGCGCGTCACCGGCTGGACCTCCATGGTGCAGGCGCTGCACCGTGTGGCCCGGCTGGGGATGGTCGACATACAGAAAGGACACTCCCGGACGGTGGGCTCCTCGTCGGCGGGCTTCCGGGTGGCCCGGTTGATCGCCCTCACGACGAGGAAGAGCGCCAGGGCCACCAGGAGGAAGTTGACGACGGCGGTGAGGAACGCCCCGTATCGAATCACGGCATCGCCGACCGTGAAGGTCAGGTCGCTGAAGTCGGGCTCACCGACGAGGGCGGCGATCAGGTTCATCAGCACGTCGTCGACGAGTGAGGTGATGACCGCCCCGAACGCCAGGCCGAGGATGACGGCGATCGCCAGCTCCAGGACGTTGGCGCGTAACGCGAATTCCTTGAACTCCTTCCACATGGAGAGACTCCTTCCTCAGATGAGGTCGTCGGGTGGAGTGGGGCCCTCTCCACGACGCCGAGGACGGCGCTCGGTCTGCGGTGCCCCCACGAGCAGATAGATCAGCGGGCCGACGAAGAACGGCAGCAGCACGATCACCAAGACCCAGATCAATTTGTTGCCGGCCCGGTACATCGAGTCATCGGGGACGCGGATCGCATCGACCAGGGCGAACACCAGCAGGAGGATGGCGGCCACCGGGATCACCAGTCGGACGAAGATCGCGGTCACGTTTCACCCCTCCTTCGTGCCCTGGCCGCCGCCTCGCGTCGGAGCGCATCATAGCCGCCCATCCGTCGGGCCAGGAACTCGGTGAGCCTCGGAGAGATCGCCAGGGAGACGTCGGCGAGCCGCGGCAGGGCTCCCGCCACCACCACATCGGGCTTGTTGCGCTCGACGGCCCGGATCACCGCACGTGCCACCGTCCTCGGATCGGTGAGGGCGCCGGGGCTCCGTCGGACCGGCGGATCCACGTAGGAGGTGATGAACCCGACCTCGGACACGAAGGCGGGACAGACGGCGGACGCGCTGACGCCCGTCCCGTGCAGCTCCGCGCGTAGCGAGAACGTGAAGCCGATCAATCCATGCTTCGTGGCCGCGTACACGGTGTTGTAGGGAGTGGCGGCCTTCCCCGCAAGCGACGCCACGTTCACGATGTGCCCCCGGCGCCGCTGCAGCATCCCGGGGAGGACCAGCCGGCACAGCTGGATCGGGGCGTCGAGGTTCGTGGCCACGATCGCGTGGATGTCCTCCTCGGTGTGGTCGGTGAAGGGGAGGATCGATTCGATCCCTGCGTTGTTCACCAGCACGTCGATCGGACCAAAGGCCGCCTCGGCGTCCGCGACCATGGCCGCGCGGTCGTCCTCGTTGGTCACGTCGCCGGCCACGGTGGCCACCCGGTCACGGCCCAATGAACCACGGACGGCGTCGAGGCCTTCGGCCGAACGCGCGGCGAGTGTGACGCTCGCGCCGCCAGACAGCAGCGCGCGGGCGATGTATGGGCCGATGCCTCGCGAGCCCCCGGTGAGCAGGACTCGCGCGCCGTCGAGGTCCACGGTGCCGGAGTGTATCGCCGGACCCGAGGGAGGGAGGTCCTCGGGTCCGCCTCAGTCGATCAGGCCCTGGCGGACCGCGATCGAGACCGCCTGGACGCGGTCGAGCGCGCCGAGTCGCTCGTAGATCCGTTCGATGTAGTTCTTGACGGTGTACGGCGACAGGCCCAGCTCGTACGCGATCTCGCGGGTGGTCTTGCCCTCGGCCATCAGGTACAACACTTGCCGCTGTCGCGGCGTAAGCGACATGCCCGGCCGGGTAGCCCTCACGGGGCGAGGATGCCACGGCCGGATGGCCGATGGAATCAGCCGAACGCCCCAATTTCGGGAGGCCGTTGGGCCGTTCGACGGACACGTGTTTCCCTCATCTCGCACACAACGGTCACCGACGACGCCTCGGGTTGACGCGCCGGAACGGGCCCGCGCATACTCGTGCTCCCCGAGCGGAAGGAGGCGTCATGGAGGAACGGACGCAGTTCCTGCTGAAGCCGGAGGATCTTCCATCCGCCTGGTACAACGTGATGCCGGACATCGTCGGCGCGGGGATGCAGCCGCTCCCACCGCTCCACCCGGGCACGAAGGAGCCGGTCACGCCCGACCTCCTTGCGCCGATCTTCCCCGAGGCCCTGATCATGCAGGAGGTCTCCACCGATCCCTGGATCGACATCCCCGGCGAGGTCATCGACGTGTACCGGCTCTGGAGGCCCACGCCGCTGTTCCGGGCCACGAGACTCGAACGGGCCCTGCAGACCCCGGCGCGGATCTACTTCAAGTACGAGGGAAACTCGCCGGCCGGCTCGCACAAGCCGAACACCGCCGTGGCGCAGGCCTACTACAACAAGGAAGCCGGGACGAAGCGGATCACCACCGAGACCGGGGCCGGCCAGTGGGGCTCGGCCCTGGCGATGGCCTGCCGGTTCTTCGACCTCGACTGCCTGGTGTTCATGGTCAAGGCGTCGTACGAACAGAAGCCGTACCGGCGGATCTTCATGGAGACGTTCGGCGCCGAGGTCAGGCCGTCGCCGACCTCGACCACCGAAGTGGGGAAGAAGATCCTGGAGGAGGACCCGGAGTCCACCGGATCGCTGGGGATCGCCATCGGCGAGGCCATCGAGGCCGCGATCCAGAACGACGACACGAAGTACTCCATCGGCAGCGCGCTGGGCCACGTGCTGCTCCACCAGACCGTGATCGGGCTGGAGACCCAGAAGCAGATGGAGCTGGCTGGGGAGACGCCCGATGTGATCATCGGGTGCGTCGGGGGCGGCTCGAACTACGCGGGCTTCTGCTACCCGTTCATGGGACAGAAGCTGCGGGGCGAGCTCGACGCTCGGTTCGTGGCCACCGAACCGGCGGCGTGTCCCACCCTGACCAAGGGCCGATTCGCGTACGACTTCGGGGACACCGGGCAGATGACGCCGCTCCTGCCGATGTACACGCTCGGACACACCTTCGTGCCGGCCCCGGTCCATGCGGGCGGCCTTCGGTACCACGGCGACGCCCCCTCGCTCTCCCTCCTGGTGCGGGAGGGTCACATGGAGGCGAAGGCGTTCACCCAGAACCAGGTGTTCGAGGCGGCCCAGCGGTTCGCCCACGCCCAGGGCATCATCGCCGGACCCGAGCCGGCCCACGCCATCCGGGCCGTGGTCGAGGAGGCCGATGCGGCCCGGGAGGCCGGACAGGAGCGGGTCATCCTGTTCAACCTCTCCGGCCACGGGTTCTTCGACATGCAGGCGTACGACGACTACCTGAACGGCCGGCTGCCGGAGGTGGAGTACGAGGAGGCATGGCTCGAGGAGGGCCTGAAGAGCGTGCCGATGGAGGTGCCCTCGGGGTGAACGACGGCGTTCCCGAGGTCATCGAGCGGTACTGGGACGCGCTGGCCCGGAATGATCTCCGTGGGGCGGCCTCGTTCCTTCACGAGGCCTTCACCGAGGACTGGCCCCAGTCGGGGGAGCGGATCGTCGGCGCGGAGAGCTGGCTGGCCATGGTGACCCGCCATCCGACCTTCCCGGCCGTGACGCCCCGGTCCCACGAGGGTCGGGAGGACCTGTGGGTGTCGCAGGCGCACTTCGAGTACCCGACGGATGACGGGGAGCCGGCCCCCTACGAGGTGTGCTCGATCCAGTGGCTCCGCGACGGCAAGATCCTCCGGATCGTGGAGTACTTCGCCGCGCCGTTCGAGCCGGCGGCGTGGCGGGCCGACATCGTTCAGCGGGTCCGCTAGCGCGTCATCCGGCCGGGCCATCGGCTATCGTGGAAGCCGTGGCCGAGCTGAAGCCGACTGACCTCCTCGACCTCGACCGGCTGCTCTCCGATGAGGAACGGGCCGTGCGGGACACGGTCCGGGATTGGGTCAAGAGCCGGGTCCTTCCCGAGATCGCCGAGTGGTTCGAGCGCGGCGAGCTGCCATCCCGCGAGCTGGCCAGGGAGCTCGGCGGCATGGGTCTCCTGGGCATGCACCTCGGGGGCTACGGCACCGCCGGCGCGAGCGCGGTGATGTACGGGCTGGCCTGTCACGAGCTGGAGGCCGGCGACAGCGGCGTCCGGAGCCTGGTCTCGGTACAGGGCTCGCTGGCGATGTTCCCGATCTGGAAGTTCGGGTCCGAGGAGCAGAAGCAGGAGTGGCTGCCGCGGATGGCGGCCGGCGAGGCCATCGGCTGCTTCGGCCTGACCGAGCCCGATATCGGAAGCGACCCGGCCAGCATGCGGACCTCGGCGCGCCGCGACGGATCCGACTGGGTGCTGAACGGCACGAAGATGTGGATCACCAACGGGGGCGTGGCCGACGTGGCCGTGGTGTGGGCCCGGACCGACGAGGAGATCCGGGGGTTCGTGGTTCCCACCGACACACCCGGGTTCACCGCGAACGACATCGAGCGGAAGATTTCGCTGCGGGCCTCGGTCACCTCGGAGCTGGTCCTCGACGACGTGCGGCTGCCGGAGGACGCCGTCCTCCCGGGCGTCACCGGGATGCGCGGGCCGCTGTCGTGCCTGTCCGAGGCCCGGTACGGGATCGTGTGGGGGGCCATGGGCGCCGCCCGGGCCTGCTTCCAGACCGCCCTGGAGTACGCGCGGACGCGCAACCAGTTCGGCAAACCGATCGGTTCGTTCCAGCTGATCCAGCGCAAGCTCGTGGAGATGGCCGTGGAGCTCACCAAGGGGATGCTGCTGGCGCTCCACCTCGGGCGGATGAAGGACGAGGGGCGGATCCAACCCGAGCAGGTCTCCCTCGGCAAGATGAACAACGTCCACCAGGCCCTGGGGATCTGCCGGGAGGCCCGGTCCATCCTCGGCGCCAACGGGATCACGCTCGAGTACCCGATCGTGCGGCACATGAACAACCTCGAGTCGGTGTACACGTACGAGGGCACCCACGAGATCCATACGCTGATCCTGGGAAAGGCCCTCACCGGCATCGACGCGTTCGAATGACCCGGTGAGCCCGTTCCGCGGCTCCGTCCCGTTTACCGAAGACTGGAAGCATTTCCGCTTCGAGGTCGAGGACGGCGTGGCCACGATCACGTTCGACCGACCGGAGCGCCTCAACGCGCTGACCTTCGAGGTGTACGCGGACCTTCGAGACCTCCTCGCCGAGCTCCCCCACCGGGACGACGTTCGGGCAGTGGTGATCACCGGGACCGGCCGGGGGTTCTGCTCCGGCGGGGACGTCGAAGACATCATCGGAGCGCTCCAGGAGATGGGCTCGAAGGAGCTGCTGGAGTTCACCCGGATGACCGGCTCGGTGGTCCAGCGGATGCGGGAGTG
>DASQWG010000296.1:0-6924 GCA_035640375.1 Actinomycetota bacterium | reverse complement strand
GCCAGTGCGCGGGGTCGTGGAGCGTGGTCGCCAGGCCCACGGCCGTGGCCAGCAGCAACAGCCCGGGGAGGACCGGCTCCGGGGCCGCGGCGTCCCGGGCCAGGGCCACCGCCACCGGCACGGCGGCGATCAGCACGGCCGACCCGACCACCAGGAGCGCATTTCCGAACCACACCGGGAACCTGAGCCGGACCCATCGCTCGAAGGCGGCCCGGTCGATCCGGCCGACCTCCTCGGCCCAGTGGAGGGCCAGGGCCGGATCCCGCTTGATCTGCCGGACCAGCCGCCAGAAGCCGAGCGCGCCGAGATCGCCGCGGCCCTCCTCCACCTCGCGCTCGATGCGGGCGAAGGCGTCCTGATACTCCTCAGCCTCGGACATCGCGGATATCCTGCCACCTTCCGTGTCGGGCCCCACCTCCGCCCCTACAATGGCCTCCAGGCCGCTCCCCGACGAGGTGTGATGATCGAGACCACCGTCGACGGCCGGTACCAGATCCTGGCCCGCATCGCCGCTGGCGGGATGGGCGAGGTGTACCGGGCCCACGACCCAGTCCTCGACCGCGAGGTCGCGCTGAAGATGCTGCACACCTCGCTGGCCGACGACGTCGGGTTCATCGATCGCTTCCGCCGCGAGGCGCGCTCCGCGGCCATGCTCTCCCATCCGAACATCGTGGCCGTCCACGACTGGGGCGAGACCCAGGGGACGTACTTCATGGTCATGGAGTTCGTTCGGGGCCCGAACCTCCGGGCCATCCTGATGCGGGACGGGAGCCTTCAGCCCGCACAGGCCGCCGAAGTCGTCACGAAGGTCCTGGCCGCGCTGGAGCACGCCCACGCCCAGGGCATCGTCCATCGCGACATCAAGCCAGAGAACATCCTGATCCGCTCCTCGGACGGGGAGCCGAAGGTCGGCGACTTCGGGCTGGCCCGGGCCTTCGCCGACTCCAGGGTCAGCCACGCGCCCGGAACCGTGACCGGCACGGTGCAGTACCTGGCGCCCGAGCAGATCGAGGGGCATCGGGCCGATCCGCGGACCGACCTGTACGCCACCGGGATCGTCCTGTACGAGCTGCTGACGGGGCAGGTGCCGTTCACCGGCGAGACCTCGGTGGCCGTGGCGTACAAGCACCTCCGCGAGCGGGTCCCGCCGCCGAGCCACGCGAACCCGATGGTGCCCGTGGCCCTCGACCGCGTGGTGCTGAACGCCACCGAGCGGAACCGCGACCGGCGCACCCCCGACGCCAGGACGATGCGCACGGATCTGGCCCGGGCGGCCGATGAGCTGCCGCCGGCCCCGCCCCTGTCGGAGCTGGCGGCGTCCGTGGCCCCGGCCGACGAGACTCCCGCCGATCGCCTGGCCACGGTGACGATCCCCCGGGCGATCTCGCCGAAACAGCGCCGCCGTCAGCGAGCCGCCCGCTTCTTCCGGTGGCTGGGCATCCTGGCGGTGGTGGCGGCCCTCGGCTGGGCCACGTGGGAGTTCGTCCTCCCCCACCCGACCACCGTGCCCGACGTCCTCGGCGATACGGTCCGCACGGCGGAGCTCGAGGCCGACGAGGCCGGGCTCGAGCTGGTGACCGCCGGCGAGGAGTACTCCTCGACGGTGCCGCCCAACCGGATCGTCAGCCAGAACCTCGATCCCGGCGCCGAGGCGGAGGAGGGCGACACACTGTCGGTGATCCTGTCGCTGGGTCCGCAGCTCGCCCCGGTGCCGAACGTGGTCGGCGAGCCCTCCGACGCCGCGGAGCGAGCGCTCACGCAGGCTGGGTTCGAGGTCCGCCGTGAACGCATCTACCACGACACCGTGCCGGCCGGCGTAGTGATCGAGCAGAGCCCAGACGCCGACACGCGCCACGAGGTCGGCAAGCCCGTGCGGATCACGGTGAGCCGGGGGCGCACACCGGTGGCCGTGCCGGACGTCGGCGGCCTTGCCGAGACCGAGGCCACGGCGATCCTCCAGGCCGCGAACCTCGACGTGCGGGTGCTCGAGGAGTTCTCGACGTCGGTCGAGCGGGACCACGTGATCGGCCAGCAGCCTTCGGCCGGGGAGACGGTCCGCGAGGGCGGCACGGCCACGATCGTGGTGTCGAAGGGACCCCGCCGGTTCCCCATGCCGAACGTGGTCGGGGCGCAGACCGGGGCGGCCCAGGCGCAGCTCGAAGGCCTCGGCCTCCAGGTTCGGGTGGTGACGGTTCCGAACTCGCCGGGCCAGCAGGTGGTCAGCCAGCAGCCCGACGCCGGCACCACCGTCGAGCAGGGTCAGCAGGTCACGATCTACGTGGCATGAGGGTCGGGGCGCACGTCCCCACCCGGGGACGGCTGGCCAGGGCCATCGACTACGCCGAGGCCATCGGGGCCGACGCGATCCAGCTCTTCGTGTCGAACCCGCGGGCGTGGTCGCCGCCGTCGCTGCGGCACGCTGCCGTCGATGAGTTCCGGGACCGGGTCGAGGCCTCGACGGTCGGCGAGGTGTTCGTCCACAGCACCTACCTGATCAACGTGGCTTCGCCGGACCCGGCCTTCCACCGGCGATCGATCGAGCTGGCCCAGGCCGAGCTCGGCGGCGCTGCGGCGATCGGGGCCGACGGCCTCGTGGTCCATGCCGGAGCCGGCGGCGCCGGAGAGCGCTCCGAGGCGATCGCCCGCGCCGCTGCGGCCGTGCGGGAGATCGCCGCGCTGGGCGGGCCGCCGGTCCTGCTCGAGCTCACCGCGGGCGGCGCGGGGGCCGTGGCCTCGACGATCCCTCAGGCCGCCGAGCTCCTGACCGCGGTCAACGACCCCCGGGTCGGCCTGGTCCTCGACACCTGCCACCTCCTCGGGGCCGGCTACCCGCTCGACGACGCCGAGGAGGCGACCCGGCCGTTCGACGAGCTCCGAGAGCTGGGCCTGGCCGAACGCCTCGGGCTCGTCCACGGGAACGACGCCCGGGACCCACGAGGCGCCAGGCGTGACCGCCACGAGCACCCCGGCCTGGGGACGATCGGCGAGAGCGGGTTCCGGGCGGTCCTGGCCGACCCCCTGGTGCGCGACCGCGCCATCCTGGTCGAGACCCGGGGGCGTGAGCCCGAGCACACGAGGGACGTCGCCGCGCTCCGCGAGCTCGCCCGCTCCGTTTGACCGACGACCGCACAGGGTACGAAAGCCGCTGGAGGGAAGGAGGAATCGCATGCCCCACAACACCGACGAGCGCCTGCAGTTCGAGGGCAAGTGGGATCAGATGCGCGGCCGGGTCAAGGAGGCCTGGGGCGCGCTCTCCGACGACGACCTCGACCGCACCCAGGGGAAGTGGGACCAGGTCGTGGGGACGATCAAGGAGAAGACCGGCGAGTCCATGGACTCGATCGAGCGCAAGCTGCGCGACATCTCGAGCCGGTAGGACTGCCCGCACGCGACTTCCCTGGCCGGCCGCCCTCCGGGGCGGCCGGTCGCCATGTGAAGACGATGTCCGACGAATCGAAGGCAGAGCGACTCGACCGCGAGCTCGGCGAGCTGCTCCAGGAGCTGCGGGTGGCCCTCCCCGGCGTCCAGGTGCTGTTCGCCTTCCTGCTCACGGTCCCGTTCAGCCAGGGCTTCGATCGGATGACGGAGTTCCAGCGGGACCTCTACTTCGGCGTCCTCATGGCCACCGCGCTGGCCTCGGTCTTCTTCATCGCCCCCTCGGCGTACCACCGGCTCCGGTGGCGTGACTACGACAAGGAGCGTCTGCTGGTGACATCGACGCGGCTGTCGATCGCCGGGATCGCCGTGCTGGCCCTGGCCGTGGGCGGCGCCGTCTACCTGATCGGCGACTTCATGTTCGGCGCCACCCCGGCGGCCGTGGCCACCGCCGCGATCGGTGCGGCCCTGGTGTGGTTCTGGTTCGGGCTGCCGCTCAGCCGGAAGGCCCGGGACCAGAGCGGCCGGTAGGCGTCAGCGCGCGATCCGCCGCCACGCCCCGATGGCCGTCTCGATGTCCGCCTCCGAGACGTCCACGTGCGTGAGCATGCGGACCTTGCCGGCCACGATGGTGGCCAGGACCCCCTCGTCGCGGAGCCGGTCGACGGTCTCGGCCGCGCTCATGCCGAGTGCTGAGGGATCGACGAACACGATGTTCGTCTCCACGTCCTCGGGCTTCAGGGCGCCCGGGACGACCTCCGCCACGCCCTCCGCCAGCCGCCGGGCGTGGGCGTGGTCCTCGTGCAGGCGCTTCGGCCCCTCCTCCAGGGCCACGAGGGCGGCCGCGGCGATCACCCCGGCCTGCCGCCACGCTCCGGTCAGCTGAAGCCGATTGCGTCGGGCCTCCGCGATGAAGGCCGACGAGCCGCACAGGATCGAGCCGATCGGCGCGCCGAGCCCCTTCGAGAAGCAGAACATCAGCGCGTCGACCTCGACGGCGTACTCGTGGATGGCCACGCCTGAAGCGACCGACGCGTTCCAGATGCGGGCGCCGTCCAGGTACAGGGGAAGCCCGGCCTCCCGGGTCACCTGCCGGATCGCTCGCAGCGTGCCCAGCGGCAGGACCGTGCCGCCACCGACCTGGTGGGTGTTCTCCACGGCCACGAGGTCCACCACCCGCACGTCGAGCGGGTCCGGCAGGAGCGCCTCCTCGATCTGATCGGGCGTCACGATGCCCCGCTCGCCGGCGACCGGCCGGTAGGTGATCCCCGACAGCGACGCGGCGCTGTTCTTCTCGACGGTGATCACGTGCGCCGTGGCTTCGGCCACCACCTCGTGCCCGTGGCGGACGAACGTCCGGAGCGCGGTCTGGTTCGCCATGGTCCCCGTGACCGTGTAGAGCGCCGCTTCCTTGCCGGTGACCTCGGCTGCTCGCTCCTGAAGGCGGTTGACCGTGGGGTCGTCGCCGAAGACGTCGTCTCCGACCTCGGCCTCGGCCATGGCCTTCCGCATGGCCGGGCTGGGCCGGGTCACGGTGTCGGATCGAAGATCGACCGGTCTCATGCGACCGAGCGTACACGCTCCGCCCGGGCCCACGCCTCAAGCGACCCTCGGTTCGCTTCGATACACACACCGAGAGATCGTGAACGAGCGAGCCTGTCCGAGCTGCGGAGCCCAAAACGCCGCCACCGCCGAGTACTGCTGGCGGTGCTACGCGCGGTTCTCCGGCCCGCCGTCCGGTGCCCCCGGGAGTGCCCCCGAGCGGCCCGCCCGGGGTGCGCTCCTGACCGCGGCACTCGGACCCGGCCCCGGCGCCGGTACGCCCTGGGCCGTGCTCTCCGAGCCGGCCACCATGACCCGATGGCAGCCACAGCATTCGACCGCCGACGACCGCCTGACCGGGTGGGTCGTCAGGGGCCTGGTGCTTGTCCTGGCGGCGCTGGTCGGCTTCTTCGGCTACCGCTGGCTGACCCGAGGGTTCGAGCTGCCGGACGAGGTGGGCGGACAGCCGCGGATGGAGGGCGAGCTCGTCGAGGGATTCGAGGACCTGATGGACAGCGTGGTGGGGATCCTCGACGTCGAGGTCGAGATGGGGCTCTACGGCAGCGGCATCCCCGCGTACCTGCTGATGGCGGCGGAGGTCCCCGACGGCGAGGACGTCGGGGCCTTCTACCAGGGGTTCGTGGCCGGGGCCGGGACCTCGACCGGCCCGGCAGACCCGAACGCGGTGACCTGTGTGGCCATGCCCGGCGGCACCAGCGGCGCGCAGTGCTCGTGGGTGACCGGCGAGACCGTGCTGCTCCTGCAGGGGTTCACGGCCACCGAGGACGACCTGACCGCCGTGGCCGAGGGCGTCAGGGCCGACCTCGCCTGAGGCCTATCCGGAGGCCTCCTCCTCCTCCAGCGCCAGGTACTCGTCGACTGCGTCGACCGTGAGGCGACGCCGGCACGAGGGACAGTCGTACAACGTCGGCCCCTCATCACCTTCGGGCTCCACCGGGAGCGGGACGATGTCGTCCCCGCAGAACGGGCAGCGCACCGTGGCCACGGCGGGAGCCTACCCGAAGAAGACCTCGGCGACCTCGTACAACTTCTCGGGAACGAACTTGGGCCTGGCCACCGCCTCGTCCAGCGGGACGTCCACCACGGTGATGCCCCGCAGGGACACCATCCGGCCCCACCGGCCGCGAGCCGCCAGGTCGACCGCCGCGACCCCGTAGCGCGTGGCCAGGACGCGGTCGAACGCCGTGGGGCTCCCGCCGCGCTGCACGTGCCCGAGGATCGTCACCCGGGTCTCGAAGCCCGTCCGCTCCTCGATCTCCCCGGCGATCATCGTGGAGATCCCTCCCAGCTTCGGCCAGCCGTACTCGTCGCGCTCGTACGTGGGGATGGGCAACGTCCCCTTCTTCGGCGTGGCACCCTCGGCCACGACCACGATCGAGAACAGGTGGCCCTCACTCTGCCGGTGTCGGAGGTGACCGCAGACCTCGTCGATGTCGAAGGGGTGCTCGGGGATCAGGATCACGTCGGCGCCACCGGCCAGCCCGGAGAAGAGGGCGATCCACCCCGCGTTCCGGCCCATGACCTCGAGGACCATCACCCGGTTGTGACTCTCGGCGGTGGTGTGGAGCCGGTCGATGGCGTCGGTGGCCACCTGGACCGCGGTGTCGAAACCGAACGTGAAGTCCGTGGCCGCGATGTCGTTGTCGATCGTCTTGGGGACCCCCACGACGTTCAGGCCCTCCTCGGCCAGGCGGGCCGCCGCGCCCAGGGTCCCCTCGCCGCCGATGGCGATCAGCCCGTCGACCCCGGCGCTTCGGAGCCCGTCGATGAGCCGCTGGAGACCCTGCTCTTCGCGGAACGGGTTCATCTTCGAGGTCCCCAGGATCGTGCCGCCGCGGTGGAGGATCCCCCGGACGTTCCCCGGCCGGAGCTCGCCGGCGTCACCCTCCAGGATGCCCCGATACCCGTTCCGGAAGCCGACGATCTCGCAGCCGTGGCGCTCCACGCCCGTTCGCACCACCGCTCGGATCACCGCGTTCAGGCCGG
>DASQWG010000295.1:0-3858 GCA_035640375.1 Actinomycetota bacterium | reverse complement strand
GCCCCAGATCACCCCGTGATCAGGGCAAGCACCTCCGCGGTCTTCTCCTTCAGCAGCTCCTCGGTCCGCGCTTCGACGTTCAGCCGAAGCAACGGCTCGGTGTTCGACGGACGGACGTTGAACCACCACTCCTCGAACTCGACCGTCAGCCCATCGAGATGATCCTGCCGATCCTTCGGGTAGGCCCCAGCGATCTTCTCCATCACCACCAGCGCCGCGATCAAGCCCGAATCGGCACGGTAGTGGTCGCGGAAGTAGTAGTGGCCCGAGTGCTCGCCGCCGAACACGGCTCCGGTCTCCGCCATCACCTTCTTGATCAGCGAGTGTCCCACGCGCGTCCGCACGGGGATCCCGCCGTGTTCGCGGATCACCTCGGGCACCACCCACGAGCAGATCACGTTGTGAAGGATCGTTGCCCCGGGTTCCCGCTCGAGCATGGCCTCGGCCACCAGGGCGGTGATCAGCGACCCCGACACGCCCAGGGCACGCTCGTCGACGACGAACACCCGGTCGGCGTCCCCGTCGAAGGCCAGACCGAGATCGGCGCCGTGGGAGGTCACCTCCCGACGGAGATCCTCCTGGTTCTCCGGCTGGATCGGGTCGGCCGGGTGGTTCGGGAACGTGCCGTCCAGCTCCAGGTACATGCCCACAAGCTTCACCGGCAGGCGCTCGAAGATGGCCGGGAGGACCAAGCCGGCCATGCCGTTGGCGGCGTCGGCCACCACGGTGAGCGGCGCCATCCGTTCCGGGGCGACGAAGGAGAGGACGTGCTCGACGTACTCCTCGAGCATGTCCCGTGACATCAGCCGGCCGGGCCCGCCGGAGGGAGATGGCACACCCTCGGCAAGCGCGCGGACCTCGTCGAGGCCGGAGTCCTCGCCGACGGGCGCGGCGCCGGCCCGGCAGAGCTTGATGCCGTTCCATTGCGGGGGGTTGTGGCTGGCGGTGAACATCGCGCCGGGCAGGCCGAGCCGGCCCGAGGCGAAGTACAGCATGTCGGTGGTGGCCAGCCCGATGTCGACCACGTCGCGGCCCATCCGGGTGACCCCTTCGGCGAAGGCGGCCGACAGCGCGGGTGAGGACAACCGGACGTCACGACCCATGACGATGCGACCGGATCCGGTGAATTCGGCGAATGCCGCTCCGATCCGGCGCGCGGCGTCGTCATCGAGGTGGTCCGGGTAGATGCCGCGGATGTCGTAGGCCTTGAAGATGGGGACCAGGGACGTCACGCCGCGGATTCTACTCGGCGGGGCCGCGAGACCCCTTCAGGCCAAAGCCCGGCCCGGGGAGGGTGGGGGCCGGGCTCTGGTCGGCCGGTCCGCTCAGCGACGAGGGACGTTGGCCAGGGCGACGTCGCGGTCGATGTTGGCGCCGTCGCGCTGCCAGCCCGTCGCCTCGCAGTCCGTGCAGGTCCAGAACCGCACGGCGCCGTCGGCCATCTCCATGCCGACGGAGATCGTGTCGGTGGACCCGCACGTGGAGCAGCTGGTCTGCCTGCGGCTGCGACTCGCGTTCATACCGTCGTTGTCGGCCGCGGAGCGCGTCCTTCTGCATGGCCCGACGGGACCATTTTCCCTGGTCAGATGGGGCTAGTCAGGTGGGACTAGTCCCCTCGCCAGCTCCTTCCCGATGTACCGCGACCTGAGCCGTCCGTCCTCCCGCCAGTACGCGTACCAGTAGGGCCCGTGGGGGCAGGTGGTGCATCCGTCCCTCCCGCACCGGACCCGCTCCTGGCGGTAGGTCACGGACCCTCTGCTGGCCGACTCCGGTTCGTCGATGCCGTGCCGAGAGACGAGGAGTCCTCTGGCGAAGATCAGGAGCCGGCGCAGGTCGTGCTCGTCGAGGGAGCGGATCTCGCGAAGCAGCTCGCGGCGGAGGGCCATCTTGTGTACAGCGTACCCAAGACCTGAGGTCAGGCGGACGCGGCGGGCGGCAGGCCCGGAGCCCGACGCTCGTCCAAGCGCCGCCACCGGTACGGAGCGGTGATCGAATCCGCGTGGGGTTCACACAGATCGAGCAGGTTCGGGTCGCGCTGTGGAATCAGGTCCCCGACCCACAGGACCCGATCCCGGTACCGAAGCGCCGCAGTGGCCGCGGCCGGCCGCCGGCATCCCTGCTTCCCACATGCCCGCACGAGCGACAGCATAGATCACATCGATGTGATTCGCCACCCAGTCGGGTGCTTAGGTAGCGGTGTGTTACCTAAGCGCCGGTAAGAAGGACGGTCGGGCCGTGGTTCCGCAGCAAAGATCCCTCGTCCCGAAACGCCAGGAAGGAGGCCCGCGGCCTCCTTCCGAAACTCTTCGCAAAAGCGTACTCCGAGGTGGCCTTCCAGGTCGCCCCTTCGTGCCTCCTCGGAGTACATCAACCATCATATGGCCTGGGGGTTGACGCGCGCAACCCTCGGGCCGGTTTTTTGTCACTCTTTCCAGGGGGCTACGGGACGATGTGCACGGTCGTCCCGATCGGGACGAGCTCGTACAGCTCCTCGACGTCGTCCATGTGCATCCGGACGCACCCGTGCGAGGCGTAGGTCCCGATCGAGTACGAGGCGGAGGTGCCATGGATGCGGATCCCCGGTGCGTCCAGGTACAGGGCCCGTGTCCCCAGCGGGTTACTGGGACCGCCGGGGATCATGTCGGGGAGGCTCGCCCCCCACCCGTCGGGTGCGGGATTGATCCACACCGGGTTCTCCGCCTTGTTCAGGATGGTCCACTCCCCCGTGGGCGTCGGGTACTGGGGCGAACCGGCGGCCACGGGATAGCTCTTGACCTCCCGGAGCCCCTCGTACAGGGTCAGCTGGAGGTCGGAGAGGTCCACCACGATCGTGCTCCCCAGGTCCTCCTTGCCGACCTCGGGCTCGAGGCGCACGGTGGGCAGCTCCACCCTGGCGGAGCCGTCGAGGACGGCGGACCGCAGCATCCGCCGGGCGTCCCGCACGGCCAGCTCCCGTCCGAACTTGGGTCGGCGGAGCACGAGCTCACCGTCGACGTACTCGACCGAGGCGTCCGACGGCGACACCGCGACGGTCTCCGCCGCGGTCTTCACGAAGTCCTTGAGCCGCGTGCCGTTCGCCCGATATCGCACCGCTGCCTCGTGGGGCACGGGGCGGTCGAGGAGCCGGCGGAAGACCCGCTCCGGCCAGGAGTAGCCCTCGTTCAGCGCCAGCGCCTCGTCGACGGCGTCCTCCACCTGGGCGAACGTGCCGAGCTCCCCCGGGCTGACCCGCCACACCTCGCCGCCGGCCTCGACCACGATGGAGCGTCCCAGATCGGGAGCGATCGCCGCGTCCACGGCGGCGATGGCCTGGTCGCGACTCATCTCGCCGACATCGACCCCGGCGATCCGCACGCCCGGGAGGAGCCGATCCGAGGTGGCCGCATCGAAGCGATACGAGGCGTACGCCGTCCCACCGCCCAGGAGCACCACACCGAGGACGATCGAAACCACGACGCGAGCGCTTCCTCGCGTCTTCGGGGCCGCGTGACGCCTGTACCTCACGTCAGCATGGTACCCGGGGTCCCGGTTCCGTCAACCCGCCGATCGACCGATGGGCACGCCGACGGCCACCGCGTACGTCCTCCGGTCCAGCGACACCTGTGCGGGGACCACGGAGGCGCCGGTTGCCTCGATCAGAAGGGCCGTGGGGGTAGGGGGGAGCGGGAGCACGGCCGTGGAGCCGGCCGGTACGGCGACCTCGTTCGGCGCCGCCTGGGGCGAGGCGCCGGGGGCGCCCAGCGGGGACACGGTAACCTCGGCCACCCCTCCGCCGGGGTTCTGGAGGACTAGGGCGGCCGGGCCACCCTCGGGCGCCGTGACCGGGAGGACCACCCAGCGTCCCTCCCCAGCAGCCGC
>DASQWG010000294.1:0-2330 GCA_035640375.1 Actinomycetota bacterium | reverse complement strand
GGCGCCCCGCGCGGGCTGGGGCGGCTGCTTCCTCCTGCGGGGCTAGGTCCCCGGAGGGCGGTAGGCCCAGAACGACTGAGGCGAGCCCGGGCAGCCGTAGCACGCCTCGCCCTTGTCGCTCAGGGTGATCCCCTCCATGGCCATGAACACCACGTCGCCCGCAGGGGCCATGAGCGCGAACCGCCACAGCGGGATCCGGGCATCGTAGGCGTCGGAGCGGACCTCATCGTCCAAGGGGCCGCCGGAGACCGCCGTCCATTCCGACGAGCCGGCATCGAACGTCGCCGCCTGGCCGCAGAAGAACGCGAACACCGAACCGCCGACCTGGACGCTGTCCGGGTAGCACTCGCTGAAGTCGAGGGGCATCTTCTGGGGCTCGGTCCACTTGTTCGTGGCGGGGTCGTACTCCTGCGAATGGACCTCATAGTCCCACGCCACCATGACCTCGCCCGTCCACACGGCCGACGTGGCCTGCGGCGACAGGTCGGAGGGAGGGAGCTCGCGCCACCGGTCGAGCGCGGGATCGTACGCCGCACCCACCGCCGTCTCCGTCTCCGCGGCGTTCCGTTGGTCGAGGAGTGAGCCAAAGGCGATCATCTCGCGGCCCGTCCACACCGCACTGGCCAGGTTGAGGCCAAGCGGCGCGCGGTCGATGGTTCGCCAACTGTCCGACGCCGGGTCGTATGCGGCACCCTCAGTGTTGACGGGGTCGACAAGGTCGCCGCCTCCCCATACGATGACCTCGGAACCCGTCCACAGGTACACGGCGCCCGATCGCGGGGCGATCGGCGCCGGCGGAAGACTCCGCCAGCTCCGTGTCTGCGGATCGAAGGCCTGGCCGTCGAGGTGGGTGGGATTCCCCAGGCTCAGGAAGATGGCCTCGTCTCCCGTCCACACGCCATGCGGGGCGGCCGCCCTGGCCGGCGCCTCCGGCATGGCAGACCACTCACGGGTGCTCGGGTCGAGCGCGTACCCGGTGGAGGTGGCAACGCAGTCGTTGGGCGTCGCGGCATCGCACCCTCCCCAGGCCAGGAGCTCCGACCCCGTCCACACCAGAGCGGCGCCATCGCGGATCTCAGGCGGCGCCGGCAGCTCGGTCCATCCCTCCGGCAACTGAACGGGCACAACCTGGGCGGGGGACTGGCTCCGAGGAGGCTCAGCGAAGAACACCCTGGCGGCGAAGGCCAGGCCGGCGGCGGCCATCACCAGGGCCAGCGCCGCCGTCTCGATCTGCTGGCGACGCCGCTTCCGGGCCCTCCGCTGCACGAGACGGTCGTAGGGATCGTCGGGCGGCGTCAGGTCGTCGCGGAGCCGCTCCAGCCTCGGCTTCAGGTCATCCATCACCAACCTCCATCGTCTGTCGGAGAGCGCTGCGAGCCTGCGACGCCAGCACTCTGACGGTCACCGCTCGGATCCCCAGCTGCCGGCCGGCCTCCTCGGAAGAAAGGCCCAGGAGCTCGGTGAGGACCACGGCCGCCCGCTGCCGCCGGGTCAGATCACGGAGGGCCGCGAAGAGCACGTGACGGTCCTCCGCCTCGCTGAGAGGATCGGACGGCGGCGGTCCGGCCACGGTCCGGCGCAGGGCCCTGGTGACTCGCCGCAGCCTGCTCCGGTGCAGGTTGAACGCGGCCCGGTACAGGTAGCCGGGAAGGTCTGGGTGCTCCGCCAGCCGGTCCCATCGTTCCCACATCCTCAGGAAGGCCTCCTGCGTGAGGTCCTCCGCCTCGGCCCCGTCCGCGGTGACCAGGCACAGGGTCCCGAACAGCCGCGCGTGGTGGCGGCGGAAGAACCCCTCGAAGTCGCGTGCCTCGGTCGACGGTTCCTCGGCCTCATCGAGGCTCACCGATCTCATCCGGGGATAAGACGCCCGCCGAGACCGAAACGTTTAGGGAGCGTCCGTTGAGCCACGCGATGCCCGCGGTGCGGCGGTAAAGCACATCGCCCACACCGCCGATCCTCAGCCCGATGGCCCATCGTTTGATCATCGCTGCCCTGACGGTCGCCACGATCCTCGTGCCGACCATCCCGAGCGGGGCGGTGCCGCCGCCCGGCACCGATTGCGAGGTCTTTCCGGCGGACAGCTTCTGGCACGCGGACGTCCGTGACCTGCCGGTCCACCCTCGAAGCGCGCAGTGGCTGAAGGCCATGAAGGCGGGCAGCACCAACCTCCATCCGGACTTCGGGCCCTCGGGCGGGGCTCAGCCGTACGGGATCCCCTATGACGGGGTGGACGCCTCGCACGGGAAGGTCAGCCTCGAGTTCTACTACCCGGACGAGAGCGACCCTGGCCCCTACCCGTTCGGCTCGGACATCACGATCGAGGGCGGTAG
>DASQWG010000293.1:0-3949 GCA_035640375.1 Actinomycetota bacterium | reverse complement strand
CTTGCCGAACCCCAGCCCGGGGTCGATCGCCAGCCGGTCGCGCTCGATGCCCTCCGCGACGGCCGCCTCGACGCGGTCGGCCAGGTAGCGGTGGACGATAGCCACCACGTCGCCCTGCAGCGGCTCCTGCTGCATCGTCTTCGGCTGACCGTGCATGTGCATGAGGATGAACCCTGCCGAGGACTCCCGGACGACCCGGAACATCTCGGGGTCGCCGCCGGCGGTCACGTCGTTGACGATGGCCGCTCCCACCTCGAGGGCCTCGGATGCCACGGCGTGTTTCCGCGTATCCACGGAGATCGGGACGTCCACCTCCGCCGCCAGGCGCTTGATCACCGGGACGACCCGGGCCGCCTCCTCCTCGACCTGTACCGGTTCGCTTCCCGGGCGGGTGGACTCTCCCCCGACGTCCAGGATGTCGGCTCCGTCGGCGACAAGGCGCACGCCGTGGGCCACGGCCGCCTCCGGGTCGAAGAACTGCCCCCCGTCGGAGAAGGAGTCGGGGGTCACGTTGACGATCCCCATGATCAGGGTTCGCTGGCCACAGGGAATCGCTCCCCCCTTGATGCGCCACGTCAGCTTCGTCCGACCCACGAACACAGGGTACCGGCGAGGCGCTCCCGGCGCCGATCCCTGTAACGGTCCACGGCGCTCGAGCGTTTCCACCACGATGGCGGCGATGGCCGAGGCCGAGGCCGCGGTGTCCGAGCAGGCCCCGCCGTTCGAGGGGTTCTTCGACCAGCACTACGAGCGGCTCCTGCGGGTCCTGTACCTGGCCACCGGGGACCGGCACGAGGCCGAGGACCTCGCTCAGGACGCGTTCGTTCGGGTGTACGAGCGATGGGACAAGATCGCCGGCTTGGAGCGCCCGGACGGCTACCTGTACCGGACGGCGCTGAACCTGCGGCGGAGCCGCCTCCGGCGCTTGGCCGTGGCCACGCGGAAGCTCCTCGGAGGCCGCCAGTCCGAAGAGGTCGTCGACCCGGCCTCGCAGAGCGACGAGCGTGACGCGATCCGCCGGGCCCTGGCGGCCCTACCCGCCGGGCAGCGGGAAGCGGTGGTCCTCGTCGAGTGGCTGGGCATGACGGACGCCGAAGCCAGCGAGGTTCTGGGCATCAGCCCCGTCGCCGTCCGGGTCCGCATCTCGCGGGCCCGTCCGACCCTCAGGGAGCATCTGCGAGGAGAAAGCGATGAGTGAGTTCAGGGAGCGATTGGACGCGGAAGCGCGGCGGGTCAACTCGGGTCCAGACGCGCTGGAAGGAGTGAAGCGGCGGGCCCACCGTCGCCGGATCACCCGCCAGGTGGGGGCAGGCGTTACCGCTCTGGTCGTGGCAGGGGCTGGGTTCGCCGTAGCCTTCGGCGCCTTCCGCGGCACACCGAGCACCCCGCTCGCAGGCCCCTCGGGATCGCCCAGCCCATCCGTCTCACCAACCCGACCGCCGGTGATCGTGGTGGTCGCCGGCCCGGAGGCCCAAGAGGACGAGCTTCGGGCACTATCCCTGCAGCTTTCGGATGCCAGATACAGCGTCGACATCGTGTTGTGTGCAGACTGCCCACTGAGGGAACACACGGTCATTCAGTATGCGGCAGATGCGCGCGTAGAGGCCAAGAGGATCACCCGAGAGTTCCTCCCCGGCATCGTCGCCGAATCAGTTGCCTGGCCGGACACGAAACCGGACATCCAGATCACCTTGGGAGCCGACTACCGGAAACTCGCGAACGGGGCCGTGCGTGTGCGCGTGTTGGATGCGGGCGGGGGGACCGGCGACACCGAACACGCGGCCACGGTGCTCGAGGAGGCCGGCTACGACGTCGTCGAGGTGGGGAAGGCGCCGGCCCTCTACGACAACACCATCGTGGCCTGCGCCCCATCGCACGACGAGGAGGGGTTCCGGATCCTGAAGCGCTTCTTACCCGATGCCCACTTCACGGGCGAGGTCCCGGCCGAAGACCACGACGTGACCGTGTACATCGGGCCCGACTACCGACAGGGGGGCGCGGCTGGGAACTAGGACGAGACCAGCAGCGCCCGGGCAGGGCCCCCGTCGCCGTCCGCGATGCGCAGCGGCAGGCAGGCCAGCGTGTACGCACCAGGTTCGACCCGGGAGAGGTCGAGCCCCTCCACGATGATGACCCCCTCCTTCAGGAGAGTGGTGTGGACCGGGTGCCCCTCGGCCCCCTTGGCCTCGACGGAGAGGAAGTCGACCCCCACCAGGCTGAGCCCCCGCTCCACGATCCACCGAGCCCCCCCGGGCGTCACCGCCACGTAGTCGTCGGGGAACTCCACGGGCAGGCGGGTCCACAGCTCGGAGTTCCTCGTCTTGCAGAGGAGCCGCTCGGTCCCCTCCGGGAGTAGGAGCCCCTCCAGCTCCTCCGGTCCGATGGCGTGGGCGCCGGTCAGGTCGGCCACCACCGCCTCCCCGAACAGAACGTCCGGCGGCACTCGATCGATCGCGTCGGTCCCCTCCACGAAGTGGACCGGAGGGTCGACGTGCGTGCCGGTGTGCGTTCCGATGCGAAGCTCCGAGACGTTGGCCGGATCTCCGCGGGCGATCCGCTTGGATGGACGGACCTCCACCCCTGGATCCCCGGGCCAGGTCAGCAGCTGCGCACCGATCGGCAGCGAGATGTCGATCAACCGTGCCACGCAGCGGGAACAGTATCCGAAGCAGGAGGGTTCTTGTACGCTGACCGCGCCCCGGGAGGAGCGATGAAGGCAGTCACCGTCGTACCGAAGCAGCCGGGCAGCGCCGAGCTCACGGACATCCCCGAACCGGACCCTTCGGAAGGGCCCCTCCTCGTCGAGGCCGTTGCCATCGGGGTCGACGGCACGGACCAGGAGATCATCGATGGGGCCTACGGGTGGCCTCCCGCCGGCAGGGACCGCCTGGTCCTCGGCCACGAGTCTCTGGGTCACGTCCTCGAGGCCCCCGATGAAGCGGGCTTCGCCGCCGGCGACTTGGTGGTGGGCATCGTCCGCCACCCCGACCCGGTCCCATGCATCAACTGCGCGGTGGGCGAGTGGGACATGTGCCGCAACGGGCGGTACACGGAGCACGGGATCAAGGAGCGTGACGGGTTCATCAGGGAGCGCTACCGCCTCGTCCCCGAGATGACCGTGAAGGTGGACCCCGGCCTGGATCGCCTGGCGGTGCTCACCGAACCCACCAGCGTGGTGGCCAAGGCCTGGGACCACGTGGAGCGGATCGGGTCCCGGGCCCGGTTCGAGCCGGAGCGCGCCCTGGTCACCGGGGCGGGGCCCATCGGTCTGCTGGCGGCGATGATCGGGGTGCAGAAGGGCCTGGACGTCCACGTCCTGGACCGAGTCACCGAGGGGCCGAAGCCGGCCCTGGTCCAGGACCTGGGAGCCACCTACCACTCGGACCTCGAGGAGGCCCAGGACCCGTTCGACGTGGTCGTCGAGTGCACGGGGGTCGGCCAGCTGGTGTTCCACGCCATCGAGCACCTGGCCGGCGGCGGGATCATGGCGCTCACGGGGATCGCCTCCAGCGACCGGCAGATCCCGCTGGACACCTCGGCCCTCAACAAGGAGATGGTCCTGAACAACAGCGTGGTGTTCGGATCGGTGAACGCCAACCGGCGGCACTTCGAGCAGGCGGCACGAGCGCTGGCCGCCGCCGATCGCGACTGGCTGGCTCGGATCATCACCAGGTGGGAGCCGCTCGACGACTGGAAGGCGGCGCTGGAGCGGCGTCCGGACGACGTGAAGACGGCCATCCTGCTGGGCACATGACCGAAGCGGACGAGAAGGTCGAGAAGCAGGGCGCCCAGGTCGACATCGAGCAGGGTTCCATCCAGGTCCTGGACGGGTCCACCTTCATGATCTCCGACCAGTTCGGGGACGTGCACGAGGGCAGCGCCGCCGGCCTCTACCACGAGGACACCCGACACCTGTCGCGCTGGGTGCTCACCCTGAACGGCGCCCGTC
>DASQWG010000292.1:0-3008 GCA_035640375.1 Actinomycetota bacterium | reverse complement strand
CCCGCCGGGCTTCCCGGCTGGTGAAGGAGGTGCCGACATGAGTCGATCACGTTCAGGTTCTCGGCGAGCCAGCGGTCCGGTGGGGCTCCGATTCGCGTGGGCGACGATGATCGCGCTGATCGCGCTGATCACCGCTGCCGGCCCAGCGTCCGCCGATCCCAAGACGGGCTGTCCCGTCGGCTCCGGCTGGAACGAGATGACCGTGGAGGAGGTGGCGGCGAGGGTATGGCCGGCGCTCCTCGATCAGTCTCCATGGGCGGACGAGGCAGATTTCAGGGAATCGGCCGTCCGTCCTTTCGACCGCAACGGCGATGGGTCGATCTGCCTGAAGATCATGTGGGGAGAGCAGCTCAATCCCAACTCCCACTGGTACCTGGTCGGTGTCGATGTGCTCGGGACGCCGACTGAGCAATTCCTGCCCCGCGACAACACGTCGAACGCGTCGAACACAACCTGATCCCCTGAAGGGAGACGGGCTGGCCGAGGGCCATTTCCACGGCTTCGGCTACCGGCCCGCTGCCCTCCTGTCGGGGGGATCGCACATCGACGAAGACGGATCGGCCGCCACATCGCGTCCGTGTCAGGCGTCGAGGATGGATACGGCCTCGCCGAGGTCGCGGATGGAACGCTTGGTGATCGGGGTCACCACCAGGATCACCTCGTTAGCGCCGGCCTCGGCCAGCTCGCGGATCCTGGCCGCGATCCGCTCCATGCTACCGGTGAGCGGCGGAGCGTCCCAGCGATCCGGCCGCTCGTCGCCTTCCGGCGCCACCAGCAGGCACGCGCTCCGCTCGATCTCGCCCGGCGGCCGGCCCACCTCCTCGGCGATCGCGCTCACCTTCTCGTTCAGCGGGGCGAATCCCTCGGGCGTGTTGCCGTACAGGTCGTACCAGGTGTTCCACCCGTCGACGTGCGGAAGCGCTGCCCGGAGGACCCGGTCGCCGATACTCCCCACCATCAGGGGCGGTCGTCGAGCCAGCCTGGGCAACAGGACCGCGTCGTGGACCGACAGGAACCGTCCCTCGAACGTCACCCGCTCCCCCGCCACCAGCCGGCGGATGATCTCGAATGCCTCCTCGAACCGCGAGGCCCGGTGATCGAACGGCAGGCCGAACGCCCGGAACTCGGCCTCGTTCCAGCCCGCGCCCAGGCCGAGGACCAGCCGGCCGCCGCTCAATTGGTCGACGGTGGCGGCCATCTTCGCCAGCACGGCCGGCGGGTGGAACGCCGTGCACGCCACCAGCGGCCCCAGCGACACTCGCTCCGTCACCGCGGCCAGGCCGGCCAGCATCGTCCACATCTCCCACGGTCCCCGTTCCGGCCGGCCGTCCTCGCGGTACAGGAGGTGATCGCCGAGCCAGATCGAGTCGAAGCCGACCTCCTCGGCGGCGCGGGCCATGGCCACGTACTCGGTCCAGGGCACCTCGCGCTCGACCTCAGGCAGCTGGACGCCGACGCGGAGCGGGCGGGCCACGCTAGCCGAGGACCTCGGCCGCGAACGCGGCGAACGCCTCGGTGTGCGCATCGACGTCGGCCTCGGTGGTGGCCGGGGACATCAGGGCCATGTTGTGGAACGGCGTCATCAGGATCCCCCGGTTCAGCAGGTACAGGTGCACGAGTGCGTCGAGGTCGGGGGCCTTCCGTGCGGCAGCCTCGCCGCCGTTCCGGGGCGGATCGGGCTGGAACAGGTACTCGGCCCGGCACCCCAGCCGCGTCACGTGCCACGGGGCGTCGTGCTTGGCGATCACTTCCTCGACCCCCTCGGTGAACCGCTCGGCCAGCGGGATCATCCGCGCGTACGCCTGGTCGGTCAGCACCCGTTCCAGCGTCACCCGCATCGCCGCCAGCGACAGCGCGTTCCCGGCGAGCGTCCCACCGATGCCCCCCACGTCCTGGTAGTCGGCACCGGTCTGCGCGAACATCCGCTCGGCGACCTCCTCGGTCACGCCGAAGGCGCCGCCCGGCACGCCGCTCCCGATCGGCTTTCCGATCGTGACGATGTCGGGTTGGAGACCGTGGGCGTTCGTGTACCCGCCGGGCCCGGCCGAGATCGTGTGGGTCTCGTCGATGATCAGGAGCGTGCCGTTCTTCCTGGTCAGCTCCCGGAGGGCCTCGTGGAACCCCCCTTCCGGGAGGACGATCCCGATGTTCGTCAGGGCCGGCTCGGTGAGGACGCACGCCACCTCGCCCCCGGCGAGAGCGTCCTCGAGCGCCTCGACATCATTGAACTCCACCACCTCGGTGGTCATCGTCGGATCGACCGGCGGCCCCACGTTCCCCTCGCGCGACCGCGGCTTCCCATCCTCGTCGAGCGTGACGAACGTCTCGTCGACCGTTCCGTGGTAGCAGTAGTTGAACACCAGGACCTTCGGCCTCCGGGTGATCTCCCGCACGATCCGGATCGCGAACCGGTTCGCGTCGGTTGCGCTCAACGTGAACTGCCATCGGGACACACCGAAGCGCCGGGTCAGCTCCTCGCCGACCCAGATGGCGTCCTCCGTGGGGAGCATCGCGGTGATCCCTTTCCCCATCCGCTCGGCGATGGCCGCCACCGCCGCTGGCGGCGCGTGGCCGGTCATGGCCCCGGTGTCCCCGAGGCACAGATCGACATACGCGTGCCCGTCGACGTCCCGAACCCGAGCCCCAAAGGCCTCCTGCATGAACACGGGGAAGCCCCCGGCCCACTCGAGCATCCATGTCATCGGCACCCCGCCCAGGAGCGAGCGGCGGGCCCGTTCGAACAGCTCCCTGGACCGCGGGTGCCGCTCCGCGAACGCCGCCCGCTCGCGAGCCAGCAGCCCTCGCACCCGCACCAGGGCCGCGCCGCCGGTCACGACGGCCACCCCACGAACGCGTCGAGGCCTCGCTTCGTCAGCTCGTTCAGCAGGATGGCCCGCTGGATCTCGCTGGTCCCCTCCCAGATCCGGTCGACGCGGATCTCGCGCCACAGGCGTTCCACCGGGTTCTCCCGCATGTACCCGCGCCCGCCGTGGACCTGCACGGCACGG
>DASQWG010000291.1:0-4126 GCA_035640375.1 Actinomycetota bacterium | reverse complement strand
AGCTTCTCGAGCACGTGGGGGAGCACCCGCCGGTCGATCAAGGCCTCGCCGGCACTTGCCCGGCGGACGGCGGTGACGAGGTCATCGACCGAAGCGCCCTTGACGAGGTAGCCGGCCGCCCCCGCGCTCAGCATGTCCCGGACCGAGGCCTCGTCGTCGTGGGCCGTGAGCGCGATGACCTGGACACCGGGGAAGCGGCGAGTGATCTCCTCCGTGGCCGCGATCCCGTCCCCCCCGGGCATCCGGACGTCCATCAGGACGACGTCGGGCCGCTCCCGGTCGGCCCGGCGAACCGCTTCGACACCGGAGTCCGCCTCGCCGACCACCTCGATGCCGTCCTCCAGGGCCAGGGCACGGCTGAGGATCTCCCGGCTCTCGGCGGCGTCGTCCACGACGAGGACCCGGACCGGTTGGGTCATGGCTCCAGCGTACCCCTGGGATGATGCCTCCCATGGGTGATCAGGGGGCGTTGTCCGCGCTGGCCACCGAGGTCTCGCGGTGCCGGCTGTGTCCGCGGCTCGTGGCCTGGCGTGAGGGGGCGGCCGCGGACCCACCCCGCCGGTACGCGGGGGAGCAGTACTGGGCCCGGCCCGTGCCCGGGTTCGGCGAACCGGACGCCCGGATCCTCGTGGTCGGGCTGGCGCCCGCTGCCCACGGCGGCAACCGGACGGGACGGATCTTCACCGGGGACCGGTCCGGGGACTGGCTGTTCGCATCGATGTACCGGGTCGGCCTGGCGAACCAGCCGACATCCACCGCCCGCGACGACGGGCTCCGCCTCGACGGCACGTACGTGGCGGCGGCAGTGAAGTGCGCCCCACCGGCGAACCGGCCGACCCCGACGGAACGGGACACCTGTCTGCCGTACCTGGTCCGAGAGCTGGAGCTGCTCGACCGGGTTCGCGCGGTTGTCGCGCTCGGCTCGTTCGCCTGGGACGCGGCGCTCCGGGCCTTCGCGGCGACCGGGCATCCGACGCCTCGCCCCCGTCCGCGGTTCGCCCACGGTGCGGAAGTCACGATCGGCCCGTACAGGCTGATTGCCTCCTACCACCCCAGCCAGCAGAACACCTTCACCGGCGTGCTGACCGAGGACATGCTCGACGCGGTGTTCAATCGGGCTTCGGCCATCGCCGGGCGGACGTAACCCGGTCCCGGCGTATCCTGGGAGGACCGTGCGAGGACACTTCTTCCACTTCGAGCCCGACGCCGAGCTGCGGCCCGTGACGCGGGCGTCGCTGCGGCGCGTCGTCAGCATCTTCCGGCCCTACCGGCGGCGGGTCACGGGGGTGGCCGTGCTCATCCTGGTGACCTCGGGCCTGGGCGTGATCAACCCTCTGCTGATCAAGGTGGCCTTCGACGACGCCCTGTTCGTGCCCGGCGGCCCCCGGATGGGGCTCCTGTTCGTGGTGGTCTCCCTGATGGTGGCCGTCCCGGTGGTTTCGGGCCTGCTGGGGATCTGGCAGACCTACCTGTCGAACATCGTGGGCCAGCGGGTGATGCAGGACCTGCGGAACTCGCTGTACGCGCACCTCCAGCGGATGCACCTCCGGTTCTTTACCTCAACTCGGACCGGGGAGATCCAGTCCCGGCTCTCGAACGACGTCGGGGGAGTGCAGTCGGTCGTCACCGACACGGCCTCCGGCGTCCTGTCGAACGTGGTCGTGGTGATCAGCACGGTGGTGGCGATGCTGCTGCTCTCGTGGCAGCTCACGCTCCTGTCCCTCGGCACCCTGCCGTTCTTCTTCTGGCTGACCCAGCGGGTCGGTCGGGCCCGGCGCGAGGTCGCCGCGGTGACTCAGAAGAGCATGGCCGACCTGTCGGCGATCACCGAGGAGACCCTTTCGGTGTCGGGGATCCTGCTCTCGAAGGCGTTCGGCCGCCAGAGCTATGAGACCGAGCGGTTCCGCCGGGAGAACGAGCGGCTGGCGGGGCTCCAGATCCGCCAGCAGATGATCGGCCGCTCCTTCTTCGCCACGATCCAGATCTTCTTCTCGATCACGCCGGCGCTGGTCTATCTGGTGGCCGGATTCGTCCTCCAGGGCGGTGGTGGCGGCCTTACCGCCGGCGACATCGTGGCCTTCACCACGCTCCAGAGCCGGCTGTTCTTCCCGATCGGCCAGATGCTGCAGGTGAGCGTGGAGGTCCAGAGCGCCATGGCGCTGTTCGAGCGCATCTTCGAATACCTCGACATGCCCCACGAGATCACCGACCGGCCCGGCGCCAGGCGGCTCGAGCCGGCCGAGGTGCGTGGAAACGTTCGGCTCCACGAGGTCTGGTTCCGGTACGAGCATCCGGTCGAGGACGACGGCCGCCCGCCGGTGAGCCCCACCGAGGACGGGGACGCCGAGCGCCAGCGCCGGCTGTGGACCCTCGAGGGGGTCGACATGGAGGTGCCCTCCGGGCAGCTGGCCGCGTTGGTCGGTCCCAGCGGGGCCGGAAAGACCACGGTCACCTACCTGATCCCGCGGTTCTACGACGTCCAGCGGGGATCGGTGGAGATCGACGGCATCGACGTCCCCGACATCACGCTGGAGTCGCTCGGCGAGATCATCGGGATGGTCACCCAGGAGACCTACCTGTTCCACTCCAGCGTGCGGGAGAACCTCCTGTACGGGAATCCCGAGGCCACCGACGAGCAGCTCGAGGCCGCGGCCCGGGCCGCGTTCATCCACGACCGGATCATGGAGCTGCCGAACGGCTACGACACCGTGGTCGGGGAGCGCGGGTACAAGATGTCCGGCGGGGAGAAGCAGCGGCTGGCCATCGCCCGGGTGGTCCTCAAGGATCCACGGATCCTGATCCTCGACGAGGCCACCTCGTCGCTGGATACGACCTCGGAGCGGCTGGTCCAGGAGGCCCTCCGTCCGCTGATGGAAGGCCGAACCACCATCGCCATCGCCCACCGGCTGTCCACGATCCTGGCCGCGGACGTGATCTTCGTCCTCGACCGCGGCCGCGTCGTCGAGCAGGGGACACACGAGGAGCTCCTCGAGCGCGGCGGCCTGTACGCGCATCTGTACCTGCAGCAGTTCCAGGGCGGGAAGGTCGAGGCCGAGACGGCGGACGGGGTGGTGCTGTCCTCCGGTCGTGTGGTCCCCAGGCAGGCGGGCTGAACCTGCCCACAGGTCCGTCCGATACCTATGAGGTGCACCCGAACAAGACAAACCGGCTCGTTCAGCGAATTCTCTTCGTTTCGCTGCTGATCCTGGCCGTCCTCAGTCTGACCGCCCTCCCCGCCTGGGCGCTGACGTTCACCGTCGACACGACTGCCGAGGGGAACGACGGGGAGTGCCTGGTCGACTGCACCCTCCGCGAGGCCATCACCCTCGCGAACACGACCCCGCTCGCGGATAACATCCACTTCAACATCTCCGGCACGGGGCAGCACACAATCTCCCCGACGAGTCCGCTCCCGAGCATTACGGATCCCGTGACGATCGACGGGACGACCGATCCCGACGACGACGGGCGCATCGAGCTTGATGGTACGAATGCCGGAGCCGGGCAGCTTGGACTCGTCGTATCCGGCGGCGGGAGTGCGACGACGATCCGAGGCCTCGTCATCAACGACTTCGGTGAGGGGATCCGACTGAGCGTCGGCGGGAACACGGTCCAGGGCAACTACATCGGAACGGACGAGACCGGCCTGGTCGCCGAGGGCAACTTCATCGGGATGTTCGTTTCCGGGTCAGGAAACCAGATCGGCGGCACCGGAGCCGGTCAGGGCAACATTATCTCCGGAAACGACAACGACGGGGTGGGGCTGCCGGGAGCGAGCGCCACTGTGCTCGAGGGCAACTACATCGGACTGAAGGCAGACGGCTCGGCCGCCCTTGCCAACGGGAACCAGGGAGTCCACATCCACGGTTCGTCCACGAACAACACAATCGGCGGGACGTCGGCGGCGGCACGGAACGTGATATCCGGAAACAGTGCCTCCGGGGTCGCGATCAGCTCTGCAACCAACACGGGAAACATCATCCGAGGGAACTACATCGGAACGAAGCCGAACGGGACCGAGGCGCTCCCTAACAACACCGGGGTGAGGATTACCGCCGGAAGCAGCAACACGATCGGCGGGTCCGCGGCGGGCGCCGGAAATGTGATCTCCGGGAACAGCTCGTGG
>DASQWG010000290.1:0-5078 GCA_035640375.1 Actinomycetota bacterium | reverse complement strand
CCGGGCCGCCATCATCTCCTCGCTGGAGCCGGTGGCCGCGGCCGTCCTGGCCCTGGTCTTCCTGGGCGAGACGCTCCGGCCGGGGGTGCTGTTCGGTGGCCTCCTGATCCTGGGCGGCGCAATTGCCGCCAGCCTGGCCCGGGGCGTTCCGGAGCCCGAGGCCGGCCCCTGAAGGCGGGCTCGGACTAGGGCTAGCGCACCAGGAGGCGTCGCACGGGCGGGCATCGATACCTGAGCGAGCCTCCCGGCCCGCTGGCCCGCCGGCCCCGGTTCGTGGAGAATCGGGTCCGGCAAGGGAAGGAGGGCGGATGGATGCGGCTCGTCTGAAGTCGATCCCGCTGTTCGCGGATCTCTCCGAAGCGGAGCGGGAGCAGGTGGCCCGGTGGACCGACGAGGTCGAGGTCGCGGAGGGCAAGCACCTCGTGGACGAAGGGAAGTTCGCCTACGAGTTCTTCGTGATCGAGGACGGGACCGCAGCGGTCAGGCACGGAGAGCAGGTCATCGCCGAACTGGGGCCGGGTGACTTCTTCGGCGAGATCGCCCTGCTCGAGCACGTGCGCCGGACCGCCTCGGTGGTGGCCACGAGTCCGATGCGCGCCGTGGTGATGTTCGGGCGCGACTTCCGGGCGATGGAGAACGAGATGCCGAAGGTGGCTGAGCGTGTCAGGCGGGCCCTGGAGGAGCGGAAGGGAAGGTAGGCGTGCCCGGGGGCCGATGCGGCCCCCGGGCGGATGCCTAGGCGCAGCCCCAGTGCCCCCACCCGGCCGCCCGGGCCATCTGGAGGCTCACGTCCACGTTCGCGTAGGCGTCGAACGGGCTGGCCCCGGGATGCCCGTAATGGCGGGCCCGCCCCGGCCAGTACCGCACGTCCTGCTGATAGATCCCCGCATACGGATAGCTGTAGGCCCTGGGGTTGAAGCGCGACTCGCAAGCGGCCACGTGGACGGCGGTGGTGACTCCGACCCGGTACCGTCGGGCCAGTGCCTGCACCATCGGGCGGGGCTTCTTGTCCGCCCTCCGCATCCGGAGCGTGATCCAGGGCTGCTCCCCGGTCTGCAGGACCCGGCCGGCCAGGCCGTTGGCGACCTCGCCAACCTTGGCCACGGCCGGGCCGAGGGCCATCGGTCCCGTCGAGGTCCGGTCCCCCGGCGCCTGAGGCCAGGTCACCAGGGCCCTCAGCCGGAACGCGCTCACCTCGCCGAGCCTTTCGGCGCAGGCCACCCCCGAGACCGGGGTCTCGGTCCCGTCCTGCGGTCCCGATTGCCGCCACAGCGTCAGCTCCACCTTGGCACGGCCGGGCGAGCCGTCCCAGAGCACATCACGAGCCTGCTGACATGCGGCCTTGCGGAGCCTGGCGAAGGCGTCCGAGAGCACCAGGGGACCGCTCAGCCCCGTCCCCGCCCGGGGACGGACCTGCGCTCTGAGCTGCCAGGACGTCTGGGGCGCGTTCGGCTCGTGGGCCGACGCGCCGGCGGGCAGGCCGGTCGCCAGGGCGGCGCCCAGGACGACCAGCCGCTTGGACCAGAGCGTCATCCGCTCACCTCCTGTATGGGCGATGACCGCCTCCGTCTGGGAGGCGACGGATCCCGAGGCTGACCGAGTCGAGGGGGTCTAGGCGCTCGCTGGTCTTGTCACGGTTCGGGATCCTCTTCGTGCTGACCTCAGGTCAGCCGATCCACGGCATGCCTCGTTACCCAGCAAAGCAGGGGAGGAAACCGCGGAACGCGAGCGGCCCGGAGCCTAGCAGACCGGGCTGACAGACGTCAGCGGGCGGGCCGCTCGGGCGAGGGCTCCCGCCCGGACCGGCGAAGGGCCAGGCCGGACAGGACCTCCAGGATGGTCCGGTGAGCCAGGAGGGCGGTGACGTCGGCCTGGTCGTACGGCGGCGACACCTCGACCACCTCCATCCCGCACAGGTCGACCTCGAGGCCGATCCGGCGGACCGCCCACAGGAGCTCCCGGGGCGTGAGCCCGCCCGGCTCGGGAGCGCCGGTCCCCGGCGCCGATCCCGGATCAACCACGTCGATGTCGACCGAGAGCCAGGACCGCCCGGCCGCCCCGGCCTGCCGGATCGTCTCCTCGATCACGCCATCGAGCCCGCGCTCGTCGATCTCGCCCTGGGTGAACCACACCAGCCCCCGCTCCCGGGCCCAGGCGAACTCCTCTGGGCCAGGCCAGTAGCCGCGGAGCCCGACCTGCACGACGTGCTCGCCCCGGACGGAGCCCTCCTCGACCAGCAGCCGGACCGGCGTGCCGTGGGAACGCCGCACCCCGAACAGCGACTCGGCGTCGTCGGCGTGGGCGTCGAAGTGGATCACCCCTACCCCGCCGAGGTGGTCGGCGGCGGCACCGGCGTCGGGGTGGAGGATGGAGTGGTCTCCCCCGAGGACCACCGGGAACGCCCCGGCGTCCAGGATGCCGCCCACCGCGGCCCGGATCGCCTCGTGGCTCCGAGCCGGGTCGCCTGGAGCCACCTCGACGTCGCCGTGGTCGACCACGGTCAGGGCCTCGTACGGGTCGACGCCGAGGTCCATGTGGGGGCGCTCGTCGCCGGCGCCGGCGGGGTCGGCCAGCCGGATCGCCCGGGGTCCGAACCTGGTGCCGGGCCGGCCCACGGTGGTCTCGTCGATCGGCGCGCCAACGATTGCCACGTCGACCCCGTCGAGCTCCGCCGGGTCCAGGACCAGCGGGAGCTTGTCGAAGGTCCCCACGCCAGCGAAGGACGGCTCGTTCGGACGGCTGACCCGCACGGGCGACAGTATGGGCGATCTACAGGTAGAGCCCGGTCCTCGGGTCGCCCCGCTCGCTGGCTACGGCGTGGATCTCTCGCTCCCGGACCAGCAGGTACTCCTCGCCCCGGATCTCCACCTCGATGCCGGTATCGGGGAGCAGGAGGACCTCGTCCTCCGGCTCGACGTTCCGGACGTTCGGACCGACGGCCACCACCGTGGCCCACTGACCCCGCTTGCTCACGGTGGCCGCGGTGGCCGGGATCAGCAGGCCCCCCTTGGACCGACGCTCACCTTCGTCGTCGGGCCGGCGCACCAGGACCCGGTCCGACATCATCGTCACGGCCTTGGCTGTGGCCCGGTCGGGGATCGTGCGGATCGATCGGTTCGCCACGGGCCAAGGATACGCCGAGGCCGGATACAGTTCGCCGGTGGCCACGATCGCCCGTGAGCTGATCGCCGAGGGGGAGCGACGTCTGCGCCGGTCCCCGGCCATCGATCACTGGCCCCGCAGCCGGGAGCGGGACGAGGCCACGATCCTGGTGGCCCTGTGCCTCGGCGTCGAGGCGGATGACCTCGACGAGGACGCTGAGGTCGACGGGCGGCGGGCCCGTCGGTACCGCACACTGATCCGTCGGCGGGCCGGTGGCGAGCCGATGGCCCATCTCCTCGGGTGGACCGAATTCCGGGGCCTTCGGCTCCGGGTCCGACCGGGCGCCTTCGTCCCCAGGCAGTCCAGCGAGTTCACGGTGGAGCAGGCCCTCCGCCGCCTCCGCGGCCGGGCCCGGCCGGTGGCCGTCGATCTGGCCACTGGCATCGGCCCGATCGCATTGGGACTGGCGGCTGGAGCGCCCAACGCCGAGGTCCACGGCACCGACATCTCCGCCGACGCCATCCGGCAGGCTCGGCGGAACGCGGCCGCCCTCACGCTGCGGAACGTTCGCTTCCACGTCGGCGACATGTTCGCCCCGCTCCCGCCGAGGCTCCGGGGCGCCATCGACGTCCTCACCGCCCACGTGCCGTACGTCCCCCACCCGGAACTGCGGGACCTGCCGCTCGAGGTCCGGGGCTTCGAGCCCGAGCACACGCTCACCGACTACACCGAGACCGGCCTCAGCCTGGTCGAGCGGGCCGCGGGCGAGGGACCGGGATGGCTCCGCCCGGGCGGCTGGATCCTCTTGGAGGTCAGCCCCGACTTCGCCCGCGGGGTCCGGGGGCTGCTGCTCCGGGCCGGCTACCGCGACGTCCGCAGCACGAAGGGCTGGCCCGAAGTGACCCGGGTGCTCGTGGGCCGCCGCTAGGAGCGCGGGGCCGGGGGCCAGGTCAGGCCCTCGTCCAGGAGCTTCGAGAACGACTTGCCGGCCTCGGTCCAGCCCTCGCGGACGTAGAAGGCGTGGGCCCGCTCTCGCCAGGTGGCCGACTCAAGCTCCATCCCCCAGCAGCCCTTCTCGCGAGCGAGCTCCTCGGCCCGGGCCAGCAGGGCCCTACCCACGCCGGCCGAGCGGGAGTCCTCGGCGACCACCAGGTCGGGGATCCAGGCCTGCGGCGTGGTGAAGTTCAGCCGGACCCGGTACTCCATGTCGAGGAGGCCGACGACGCGCCCGTCGTTTTCCGCCAGGAGAAGGACCGCGTCGGGACGCTCGAGGTACCGCTCGAACACCTCCCGGGCGGCCGCCTCCTGCCCGGTGCCGCGGACGTCGGGCCGGCCCAGCTGGGCCAGGAGCTCGGCCACCGCGGGCCAGTCCTCGGTGCGAGCCACCCTGATCAGCACGGCGGTACGGTATCGGAACGATGCGCGCGCCCACCATGGCCGAGGTGAACCGGGAGCGGGTCCTTCTCGTCGGAGGCCAGCGGGCCCTGATCATGCAGCTGGCTCACCCGCTGGTGGCGGCGGGCGTGGCGGACCACAGCGACTTCCCGGCACGGGCTCAGGAACGGCTGCGGCGCACGCTCGACCTCAGCCTGGCGCTGATCTACGGCACGCCGACCGAGGCCGAGGCCGCCGCGGCGGGGATCCGTGCGGTGCACGAGCGGGTCACCGGGACCGCGGAGGGACGCCCGTACGCGGCCACCGACCCGGCGCTCCTGCTGTGGGTGAACGCCACGCTGGTCGACACGACGCTCCAGGTGTACGAGCGGTTCGTGCGCCCCCTGTCCGAGGCCGATCGGCGCCGCTATTACGTCGAGACCGTGGAGACCGCCGAGCAGTTCGGGATCCCCCGAGCCGCCATCCCGCTCGACCTCGACGCGTTCCGGCGGTACGTCGATGGCATGCTGGACGGCTCGGAGCTGCGGGCCACCCCCGAGGGACGACGGCTCGTCCGAGACGTCCTTCGTCAGCCGCTCCCA
>DASQWG010000289.1:0-2145 GCA_035640375.1 Actinomycetota bacterium | reverse complement strand
TCATCCACGCCCGGACCAAGGGGATCGGGGTGCTGCCGCCGGAGGTGGCGGTGGCCTACGGGTGTTCGGGACCGATCCTCCAGGCCTCGGGCGTGGCGATGGATCCTCGAAAGGACGAGCCCTACGAGAAGTACGCCGAGGTGGAGTTCGAGGTCCCCGTGGGAAGTGAGGGCGACTGCTACGACCGACTGTGGGTCCTGGTCCATCGGATGCACCAGTCCTGCGACATCATCGAGCAATGCATGGAACGGCTCCCCGCCGGCGACTACGTCACGAAGAAGACCCCGACCAAGATCCCGGAGGGCGAGGTCTACATCCGCACCGAGAACCCCCTGGGGCTGATGGGCTACTACCTGGTCGGCAACGGGAAGGAGCACCCGTACCGGCTCAAGATGCGCACGGCCTCGTTTTCGAACGTGTCGGTGCTCCCGTGGATGCTTCGGGGCACCCTGGTCCCCGACCTGATCGCCATCCTCGGATCGGTCTTCTTCGTGGTCGGCGACATCGACCGCTGATCAGCAGCCGATCTGCCGGTCGCCGAGAGCGGCAGCCGGAGCGGGGAGGCCCTCGGTGCCGAACGCCAAGAGCCACAGGCCACCGAGCTTGGCGCCGTCGATGAGGATCGAAGCCCGGCTGCGGGCCGCATAGAGCCGGTTCGCCTCGCGCCAATCGCCCCTGACCTCCGCCTCGGTCTGGCGGGCCCGGACCCCCGAGGCCCACAGCCGGTACCCCAGCCCGAGGAGCGCCTGGCGCTGGGTGACCGGGCCCCACACCTGGAGGCCGGAGCGGCGGGCCTCGTCGGCAACGGCGTCGAGGTCGACCGCCGCTGTGACGTCGCGGCTGCCGGGGTCCTCGAGAACCTCGGCGAGGACCCGGTGATCGCGGTACGCGTGGACCGGACCCGGCGTCTGGCGCCCGGTGAACCCGTAGTCGAATAGCAGGGCGTGGCCGCGTTCGAGGACGCCGGCGATCCGCCGGACCATGGCCGCGGCCGCCGGCGAGACCGGCAGCTCCCGGCCGGGCCCCGGCCGGCGGTCACCGAGCGCCGCCAGTGCGGCGGCGGACGGCTCATCCTCCACCTCGATCAACCGATCGCCGTCCAGGCCCACGTACACCTCCCGTAGCCGGCCATCCCGCTCCCGGAGCCGGTGGAACGGCAGGTTGTCGAGGACCTCGTTCGCCAGCACCATCCCCGTCGCACTGCCGACGTCTTCGAGGGACGTCCGGACCGGGAGGCCGGAGGCTTCCAGGGCGGCCCGAACCCCCGGCGTGCGTTCCACACCCGTGTACCGGATCGCGTCGGCCAGCTCCGGGACGGTCCGCGCGGCCGTGAGGATCTGGAGGGCCAAGGTCCCGTCCCCGGCGCCGACCTCGACGAGGTCGAAGGGCCGGGGCCGCCCCAGCGCCTCCCACGATCCGGCCACCTGCCGCGCCAGCAGGTCGCCGAACGCCGGCGAGACGTGGGGGGACGTGACGAAGTGACCCTCTTCCCCGACCGGCGGCCGGGCATAGAAGCCGTCGTCAGGGTCGTACAGAGCGACGTCCATGAACGCGGCGAAGTCGATGGGGCCGGTCCCACGGATCGTTGTGGACAGCTCGTCCCGGAGGGTTGGTGCAACGAAGGCCTTGGTCACGGGCCGAGCGTAGCAGGGTCGGTCGGACGGCCCCTTGTCGAGGAAGCGACTGACGGGGAGACTGTGCGGTCATGGGCGTGCGGATCACCCTGGTCGTGGCCCTGCTCGCCTCGCTGGGTGTGTCCCCGGCCGGCGCCGCTCAGGAGGAGCCGCCTGGTACAGGTGTCAACGGTCTCTCCACGCCGCAGCTGCTGGAGCGGGCCGTCGCCCTGGGGCGGCTGAGCCGAACCACCGCTGATCTGTACCTTGCACATGCGTTGAGGGACCACCGGCGCGTCCCGGGCCGCTTCCTGAGCGACGTGCCTTGGGACGGCACCATCCCGCTGCTCCTGCTGCGGGAGCGTCTGGCTCGAATGCCGTCGGGCCCGTCGCGCCGGGAGATCAGCGAGGCCCTGGGCCCGAGCACGTGCGACAGCTCGCCCCCCGAGCCCGACGCGGAGGACACCACCCACTTCCACATCCACTACAACGACATGGACATCGAGAGCTCCCTCACCATCGACGACTACGT
>DASQWG010000288.1:0-3479 GCA_035640375.1 Actinomycetota bacterium | reverse complement strand
TCGTCCTGCTGTACCTCGATGCCCGGATGCGCAAGGAGGGAGCCGACCTTGCCGCCATCGCCCGGAGGATCCTGCCGTGACCGGTGCCTCCCGCCCCGGCGGCGGGATTCGCTCTGGCGCGGCTCCGGATCCTGCCGCCATGATCGTCGACGAGCCCGTGCGGGGGCGGTTCGCGTACCTCGAGCACCCGTGGCTGTTCAGCCTGCCGCCCCACGAGCAGATGCGACCCTTCATCGAGCGGGCCGTGCCGCTCCCACCGATCCACCACCTCACGGGCCTGATCCCCGAGGACGCCTCGCCGGGCCGGTCCTCCTGGTCGATCCCGGCCAGTCCGTGGCTGCAGTCGGCCGCGGGGTTGTTCCCCGGCGGTGCGCTCGCCATCGTGGCCGACGCGGCGCTGGGTGGCGCGATCTACAACGTCCTTCCCACCGGAACCGTCCTGGCCACGTCGGAACTCTCCATGAACTTCATCCGACCGGCCACGCCGGCCAGCCGACGGCTGACCGCGCGGGCCCGGCTGATCCATTCCGGTTCCCGTCAGGGCCTGTCCGACGGTCTCGTCGAGGACGTGCACGGCCGGCTGCTGGCACACGCCACCTCGCGGTGCGTCCTCCGACGCCTCCCGTTCGATCCCCCCGAGCCGCCGGCCGACCCGCCGCCGGTGGAGCAGCCCCAGTACGACACTCCGGACCCCTACCTTCGCCCGGTGGAGGGGAGGGTCCTCCCACAGGAGGTGTGGAACACCACGCCGGGCCTGGAGATCCTCCGGTCGTGGCAGAAAGGGGAACGCGAAACGCCGCCGATCTGCCAGCTCGCGGGATGGCACCTCGTCGAGGTCGACGAGGGGACGGCAACCTGGTCGGTGCCGGCGAGCCAGTGGTTCTGCACCGGGTTCGGCACCTTCTACGGCGGCATCACCACGATGCTGCTCGACGTCGGGATCATCACGGCCGTCACCACGACGCTTCCACCGGCCACGTCGTTCGGCACCCTGGATCTCAAGGTGAACTTCCTCCGGCCGGTGATGGCCGACGGCCGCGACCTCCGGGCGGAGGCCAGGGTGGTCCACCGCGGACGAACCATGGTGGTGACCACGTCCGAGCTCGAGGATGCCGACGGCAAGCGGGTGGCCATGGCCACGAGCAGCGCCTTGATCCTCCCGGGGGTCCCGTGGGACGCGGCCGCGCCCCGGCAGACCATGGACGAGGCTCCGGCCGACGCGGAGTGACGGCGCGCGGATTACGTCCGCGGCCGCGCGGGTACACAGCACCCGAACGCATCCGAACCGGCCTCCTGGGACGGAACCGGGAGACGGCTCGAACGCCCGCGAGGAGGATCCGACGCGAGCGTGCGCATCGCCGAGATCGCGCCGCCATGGACGGAGGTCCCGCCGCCGTCGTACGGCGGGGTCGAGCTCATCGTGTCGCAGCTGGCCGATGGCCTGGCCGCGCGCGGCCACGATGTGACGCTGTTCGCCTCGGGTGGCTCCCGCACGCTCGGTGACCTGGTCTCGCCGTTGCCGGAGCCCCCGCCGCTGGAGGACCTCGGCGACGTCTGGGACGACGCCTACCACTCCCTGAGGAGCCACCTCGCCGCCGACGGCGCCGAGGTCGTGCACGACCACTCCACCGCGGTCGGGTCTGCGCTGGCCGCCCTGGCGGGTCAGGACGCCGCCGTGGTCCACACCGTGCACGGCGAGCTCCACGACCGGGCACGTCGGCACTACCGGCTGATCCACGAGAGCGTGCACCTCGTGGCCATCAGCGAGGCCCAGCGCCGGCAGGCCCCCGAGCTCCGATGGGCCGGGGTGGTGCACAACGCCGTCGACGCGCAGGCCCATCCTGAGGGCACATCGAAGGAGGACTTCGTGCTGTTCGTCGGGCGAACGAGCCCCGACAAGGGACCCGAGATCGCCGTCGACGTGGCCAGGCGAGCGGGCCTCCCGCTGGTCATGGTGGTGAAGCGCGCCGCGCCCGACGAACGGGACCACTGGGACCGCCACGTGGCGCCGCTCCTGAACGGCGACGTGGAGGTGCTCGAGGACGTTTCGCAGGAAAAGAAGACGGACCTGTTCGGACGGGCTCGGGCCACGCTGTTCCCGATCCGGTGGGAGGAGCCGTTCGGCCTGGTGATGATCGAGTCGATGGCCTGCGGCACTCCGGTCCTGGCGTTCCCTCGAGGCGCGGCCCCGGAGGTCATCTGCGATGGAGTCAGCGGGTTCCTCTGCCGGGACGCCGACGAGATGGTCCGGTCGCTCGGCCGGGTGGACGAGCTCGCGCCCGAGCGGTGTCGGGCCTGGGTGAAGGAGCGTTTCTCGACCGACTCGATGGTCGCCGGATACGAGCGGTTGTTCCGTTCGCTCGTGCGCTGATCGTCCGAGGCTTCAGCGCCGGTGACGTGAGGCGAGCCGTGGACTATTCGTCGACGTAGTGATCGGGCTCCGACGTGCCCCCGGGGGCCTCGTCGTCGATGCGAACGGCCTGCTCTTCGGCGGTGGTCCCAGCCGCCTCCTCCGTCTCCTCGGCGACGAGGTCCTTCTCGTCGTCGAGCGGGCCGGTGGTGGTCTCGGCGAGCTCACGCTCCCGGCGGCGCCGCGTGTCCTCGGGCGTCTCCGCTTCGAGTCGCTCTTCGAGTGAAGGTGCCTCACGCTGCTCCTCGGCCGTGGTCCCGTCCGCCTGGGGCTCGTCGGCCGGAGCGACCGACCGCTCGTCGGGATCGCCGCTGGTCCGGCCGCCGTGGTCGGGGATGCCCTCGTCCTCGAGTTCCGTGGGTTCGTCATCCATGCCTTCTTCGTACCCATCGATCGGCACCGGAGAACGCCCCCTGGGAGGTAGGGTCGAGATGCTTCGATGGCATCCCGACAGATCCACGACAGCCCCCGCGGCTGGGTTCGCCGTCACATCCGCGAGTACGTGGAGACCGACGGCAGGAACGGACAGCGGTGGAGCGGGGTCGACACACTTCTCCTCACCACCCGGGGGCGGAGGACGGGCAAACTGCGCCGGACGGCGCTGATCCACGGGCTCGACCGGGACCGGTACCTCGTGGTGGGATCCGCCGGCGGGGCTCGGAGACACCCGTCGTGGTACCCGAACCTCCGGGCCGATCCGGACGTGCTCGCTCAGGTCGGAGCCGAATGCTTCGACGCCCGGGCCAGGACCGCCTCCCCGCGGGAGCGTCCTCTTCCGTGGCGCATCACGACGTCGATCTGGCCCGAGTACGACCGCTACCAGGACCGGACCGAGCGGGAGATCCCCGTCGTGATCATCGAGAGACGGTGGCCGTGCTCGGTCTGACGCCCGCCAACCTCCGGCACATCCTCCGCCTGTTCCGGCAGGGCCGACGGCCGGCGGTGACCGTGTACGAGAGCCTCGGGGAGGACTTCTTCCTGGCACCCGCTCCCGGCTGGCTGAACCTCGGATGGTGGGAGGGCGAGGGTGACGAAGCCGAGGCGGCGCGGGCTCCGGAGCGGCTGGGGG
>DASQWG010000287.1:0-2698 GCA_035640375.1 Actinomycetota bacterium | reverse complement strand
CGAGTGCACGGATGTAGCCTGAGTGGAGTTTGCTTCCTGCTGGGGGACGGGATTGATAGAGGAGAAGAGGCCTCGTGATTCCGGTCTTTCCTGAGGATACGTAGGAGGCAGAAGAGCCTTTAGGAGCCGGGGTCAACGTCCCCGGCCAGGCGGCGGCCGATGATCATCCGCTGGACCTGGTTCGTCCCTTCCACGATCTGAAGGGCCTTGGCCTCGCGCATGTACCGCTCCACCGGGTACTCACGCATGTAGCCATACCCACCGTGACCCTGGACTGCGTCGGTGGTCACCCGCATGGCCACGTCCGAGGCGAACAGCTTCGCCATCGAGCACGCCACGGTCGATCCCCGGCCCTGGTCCCGGGCCCTGGCCGCCTCACGGTACAGGCGCCGGGCCGCCTCGACCTGCGTGGCGGCGTCGGCCAGCAGGAACTGCAGGCCCTGGAACCCGATCACCGGCCGGCCGAACTGGGTGCGATCCCTGGCGAAACCCACCGCCGCGTCCAGCGCCGCCTGAGCCAGGCCGACCGAGCACGCCGCGATGCCCAGGCGCCCGCCGTCAAGGGCGGCCAGGGCCACCGTGAACCCCTGGCCCTGCTCGCCGACGAGGTTGTCCCCGGGCACCCGGCAGCCGTCCAGGATCACCTCGCGCATGGGCGAGGCGTGCCACCCCATCTTGGCTTCCTTGGCCCCGAACTCGAGGCCCGGCCAGCCCTTCTCCACCGCGAACGCGGAGATCCCCTCGGGGCCCTCCCCGCCCGTCCGAGCCATCACCAGGTAGTGCTCGGCCTCCCCCGCGTGGCTGATGAACCGCTTCGAACCCGTGAGCCGCCACCCGTCGCCGTCGCGCTCGGCCCGGGTTCGCAGGGCCGCGGCGTCCGACCCGCTGGCCGCCTCGGACAGGGCGTACGCCCCCAGCCACTCCCCCGAGAACAGCTTCGGCAGGTACTTCTCCTTGAGGGCCTCCGAGCCGAAGTCGTGCACCCCGAACGCGGAGAGGTGATGGACCGAGAGGCCCACCGCCAGCGAGAGCGAGCCGGTGGCCACCTCCTCCAGGACGGCCAGATACAGGAGGTAGGGCTGGCCGCCGCCCCCGTACCGTTCCTCGTACGGGATGCCTCCCAGGCCCATGGCGCACAGGTCGCGGAAGTGGTCACGAGGGAACTCGCCCCGCTCCTCGAACCCGGCGATCTCCGGCCGGATCCGATCGGCCACGTAGGCCCGAACGGCCGCGATCAGGTCGCGCTGCTCGGTGGTGAGGCCGAAGTCCCGGTCCACGGGCCTCCAGCCTACCGGCCGACGGGAGCGGGCGGGGGCGCCTATCCTGTGCCGCATGCGGCTGTACAACTCGCTGACCAGGCGGATCGAGGAGGTCACGCCGGCCGACGGGCGGGTCCTCCGGATGTACTCGTGCGGCCCCACGGTGTACCGGTACGCCCACCTGGGCAACATGCGCACGTTCATGCTCGGCGACCTGGTCCGCCGGGCGCTCCGGTTCGAGGGCGCCGAGATCCGCTGGGTGATGAACATCACCGATGTCGGGCACATGACCGACGACGTCGGCGAGGAGGCCCGTGACCGCATGGACATCGCCGTGGCCGACGAGGGCCTGGCCCCGCTGGAGATCGCCGCGAAGTACACCGCGGCCTTCCTCGAGGACGCCGACGCGCTCGGGATCGAGCGGGCCGACGAGTACCCGCGGGCCACCGACCACATCGCCGAGATGATCGAGCTGACCCGAACCCTCATTGAGAAGGGCCACGCGTACGAGGTCGACGGCAACGTCTACTTTGACGTCTCGTCGTTTCCCGGTTACGGCCGGCTGTCGGGGAACACGCTGGACAAGCTCCAGCCGGGCCACCGCCAGCTGGAGACCGATCCGAACAAGCGCCACCACGCCGACTTCGCGCTGTGGAAGCGGGCCGGCCCCAGCCGACTGATGAGATGGGACAGCCCGTGGGGCCCGGGGTTCCCCGGCTGGCACATCGAGTGCTCGGCGATGTCGATGAAGTATCTCGGCGAGCGGTTCGACGTCCACACCGGAGGGGCCGACCTGAAGTTCCCCCACCACGAGGACGAGCGGGCCCAGTCCGACGCCGGGACCGGACACGAGGTGGTGTCGATCTGGGTCTACGGCGGGTTCCTCCAGTTCTCGGGGCAGAAGATGGCCAAGTCGAAGGGGAACATCACCCGGGTGACGGAGATCGCCCAGCAGGGCGTCGACCCCCTGGCGTTCCGGCTGCTGTGCTTCGGGACCCGATACCGGAGCGAGATGGACTTCTCGTGGGAGGCGCTCGAGGCCGAGGACCGCCGGCTGACCCGCCTCCGCCAGCGCATGGCGGACTGGAAGGACGCCGAGCGCGGGGGGCGATCGCCGACCGCCACCGACCTGGACCGGCGGTTCCGCGAGGCGGTCGCCGACGACCTCGACCTGCCCACCGCGGTGAGGGTCGTGGCCGAAGCGGTCTCCGCAGACGTGACCGACGGCGAGCGGTACGACCTGCTGGCGTCCTGGGATGCCGTGCTGGGCCTCGACCTGGAGCGGCTGGCCCGGGAGGGGTTCGAGCTGCCCGAGGAGGTCCAGGCCCTGATCGAGGAACGGGACCAGGCCCGGCGGACGCGGGACTTCGGGCGCTCCGATGCGATCCGGGCCCGCCTGATCGAGATGGGCTGGGAGGTCATGGACACCGCCGACGGGA
>DASQWG010000286.1:0-3187 GCA_035640375.1 Actinomycetota bacterium | reverse complement strand
TTCGCGGACTCCTTGAAGGCTTCCTCGGAGGCCGCGCTCGACGAGGCCATCCGATCCGACTTCATCCTGACGGGCGGCGGGTTCGCCCCGCTGAGCCCGCAGGTGGCCGAGGACCTCGCGGACCGGCCGGAGGTCGCCGTCGCCTCGCCGACCCGGCTGGGATCGATGCGGGTGGCCGGGGGGACCGACTTCGTCACCGCGATCGACCCGGCCACGTTCGGCGAGGTAACGAACACGGCATTCGCAGCCGGCTCGCTCCGATCGCTGGCCGAGGCCGAGACGGTCATCGTGCTCGACGACGTCGCCGAGTCGAACGGGTGGGGCGTCGGCGACCGGATCGATCTCCGGTTCGCGCGGAGCGGGACCCGGGAGTTCACGGTGGGCGGCCTCTACGAGGATCCCCAGATCCTGGGGAACTACGCGATGTCGTTCGACTCGTTCGAGGAGAACTTCGCCCAACAGCTGGACACCTACGTGCTGGTCAAGCTGACCGAAGGGGTCTCGGCGGAGGAAGGACGCCGGGTGCTCGAGGCCGCCACCGAGCCGTTCCCGAACGTCCAGGTGCAGGACCAGGCGGGCTTCAAGGAGCAGCAGGAGCAGCTGATCGATCAGCTCCTGGCCATGGTGCAGGTGCTGCTGCTCCTGGCCATCGTGATCGCGCTGTTCGGCATCGTGAACACGCTGGGGCTGTCGATCTACGAGCGTGTTCGGGAGCTGGGCCTGCTCCGCGCGGTGGGGATGAGCAGGGGACAGGTTCGGAGGATGATCCGGTCCGAAGCGATCATCATCGCGGTGCTCGGCGGGGTGCTCGGTGCCGCGATCGGGGTGCTGTTCGGGTGGGCGATGCAGGGCGCGCTGGCGTCGCTCGGCGTGGACCGCCTGCGGGTGCCGTTCGGCTCGATCGCGCTGTACTTGGTGGCCGCCGGTCTGGCCGGCGTGGTCGCGGCGATCTGGCCGGCCCGCCGGGCCGCCAGACTGAACGTCCTCGAGGCCATCGCCTACGAGTAGCGTCGGAGGACTGACTGAATGAGCGGGGGAGCGAACAGGGAGGTATACGGGGGGGTCATCGAGGCGATCAGCCGGGGCGACCCGGACGCGCTCGAAGGGTTGGTCGCGCCCGACATCGTGGACCACAACCCCTCCCCCGATCAGCCCCCCGGGATCAACGGGTTCAAGGAGTGGATCCGGCGGGTGCGGTCATCGTTCCCCGACCTCCGGGGCTCGATCGAGACCGTGGTCGCCGAGGACGACTGGGTGGCCGCCCGGGTGACCTGGCGAGGCACCCACCGCGGGGACTTCATCGGGCTTCCGGCCACGAACCGTCGGGTCGAGTTCGAGGCCTATCACGTGGTGCGGTTCGCCGACGGCCTCGCCACCGAGTGGTGGGGCGCCGCGGACCTCCTGGGCGCGGCCGAGCAGCTCGGCGCCACCCTCCACTCAGCCCAGGAGTAGTCCTCAGCCGGGGAGGGCGTCCAGGAACGGGTCGACGGCTGCGTCGTTCTCCGCCATTCCCCAGACCTCGGTGGCCTTGCCGTTCTCGATGTGGAAGACCTGCGTGTACTTCCACTCGGCGCTCGAGCCGTCCGGCGCAGTGGCCGATGCCGTGCCGAGCACTACCACGTGGTCGTCGCTCCCCAGGATGTCGTGGATGTCGAGGGACGGCGCTCCGCCGAGCGCCTGCGTCTGACGACCGAAGAACTCGAGGACCTTGGCCTTCCCCTCGTACGATCCCGCCCACTTGCTGTTTCCCCCGACGTGCCAGATCACGTCGTCGGCCAGGTGGGCGTCCATCCACTCGAAATCGCCCTTCTCGAATGCCTGGAAGCCTTCCCGGACGAGTGCAACGTCTGGATGCTCCTCATGCGTCATCGCCACGGCCCTCCTCCGCGGCCAACTTGGCCGTTGGGGAACAGCCTACCCCAGGGCGTGGAGACGGCAACAGCGTCATCCCTGTCGGAGCAGCGCGGCGTAGATCGTGAGCCCGGGCCCGAAGGCCAGGCAGACGACGGGATCGCCATCGTGCGGCGCACGCTGTTCCAGCAGGCGCTGGAGGGCGAGCAGCACCGTGGGCGAGGAGCAGTTGCCGTAGTCCCTGAGGACCGACCGGGACACCTCGACGTCCTCCGCGCCGATCCCCAGCGGGGCTGCCATGGCCTCGAGGATCCTCGGGCCGCCGGGATGGATCGCCCACCCCGCGACGTCCGCCGGAGCCAGGTCGTGCCGGGCCAGCAGCGAACCGACCAGCGGTCCCACGTGGCGCTCCAGGACCCGGGGAACCTCCTGACCGAGACCCATCCGGAACCCATGGTCCGTCACGTCCCAGGTCATCAGGCCGGAACTTTCGATGTCCGTGTGGACGGCCACGTCGACCACTTCCAGTCCCGGGCCGATCGGCCGAACCGCCACGGCCGCGGCTGCGTCGGCGAACAGCGAGTGGGCGATGATCTGGTCGACCTCGTGGCTGTCCTCCTGGACGTGGAGGCTGCTGAGCTCGAGGCACAGGAGCAGCCCGGTCATCTTCCGGGCCGCGGCCGCGTCGGACAGCGTGGCCAGGGCGGGGAGGGCCGCGTAGCACCCCATGTGGCCGACGTGGAGTCGCTGGGTCTCCGGTCGAAGCCCGAGCTCGCGGGCCAAGAGGATGTCCAGCCCCGGCGTGGCGTAGCCCGTGCAGGTGGCCACGGTGAGCGCGTCGACCTCATCCGAAGCGAGGCCGGCGTCGTCCAGGCACGCCGCGAGGGCGTCGCGTCCGAGCGGGACGGCTTCCTCCACGAACCGTTCCAGCCTGGCCGCGGTGCCCCACCCGCTGACGTCCTCCTTCCACGGGATGGCCACCCCGTGCCGGGTGTCGACGCCCGCCCGGCCCCACAGCCGCTCCGCAACCGGGCTGCTGCGGTAGTGGTCGGCGAAGAACCCCTCCCACAACTGCTCCTGGGACACCGCCGTGGGGACGGCCGAGCCGAGGCCGGCGATGACGGCGGCTACCACGGCCCCAGGCCCTCGTCGACGCCGAGCGCGACGGCTCCGAGGTGATCCCCGGCCACGTCGCTGGAGGGCGGCATGATGGCCCCGCTGCGGGCGTCCCGGATGATCCGCTCCAGCGGAGCGCCACGTCGGAGGGCCCCGAGCCCGCAGGCCTCGGCCATGCTCCCGGCCACCCGCATGGCGACATCGCCGGCCAGGAGCTTGG
>DASQWG010000285.1:0-2046 GCA_035640375.1 Actinomycetota bacterium | reverse complement strand
TGGCCATCCCCGTGGTCGACCTGATGCTCCGGGAGAGCGCGTCGATCGACGACATCGCCGAGCGGGTGGTCGCCGGCGAGGCCCGGTTCCGGTGGCCCGATGACCCAGCGGAGGCCGTCGAGGCCGCGACCGAGTCCGACCTGGTCGCGTACCGCCTCTACCACGAGGTTCGGGGACGGACGGGCGTCCACCCCCTCCCCTACCGCTCCGTCGAGGCCGAGGAGCCGCAGGACGGCCCGCTCGATGGCGATCGTGGTGTGGGCGTCGATCATCTCCTCGACGGGCCGGGCGATCCGAGCGGCGAGCTCCCTGGCCTCGGCCACCAGCCCCTGATCGAGGTCGAGCTTCTTCACGCCGGTAGTGTCCCACGGGGTCCGACGCCCCCGCCCGGATAGAATCCGCAGGTCGTGGGGGCGTACGACGCCGTGATCATCGGCGGGGGGCACAACGGGCTGGTGGCGGCCGCGTACCTGGCCCGGGCGGGCCGGCGGGTGGTCGTCCTCGAACGACGCCACGTGCTCGGCGGTGCCGCCGTCACCGAGGAGGTCTTCCCGGGGTTCCGGTTCTCAGAAGCCTCCTACGTCGTGTCCCTTCTGCGCCCCGAGATCATCCGGGAGCTCGACCTCCCCCGGCATGGGTTCGAGCTGCTTCCGCTCGACGGGACGTTCACGCCGCTCGAGGACGACCACCTGTGGCGGGTCAACGATCACGGCCGGACGCTCCGGGAGCTGCGGCGGTGGTCCCGGAGCGACGCCGAAGCGTACGACGAGTACGGGCTCCTGATGGTGGACATGGCCCGGTTCATCAAGCCGGTGCTCTCGCTGGTGCCGCCCGATCCCGGCCACATCGACCCACGTGAGTGGGTGCCGCTCCTGGAGCTGGCCCAGGACTTCCGCGACCTGTCCCGCCGGCAGAAGGCCGTGTTCGTGCAGCTGATGACGATGAGCGCCGCCGACTTCCTCGGCCAGTGGTTCGAGACCGACCCGCTGATCGCCACGATGTCGGCATCGGGCATCATCGGCACGTTCCAGGGGATCCGTTCGCCGGGGACCGCGTACGTCCTCCTCCACCACTACATGGGGGAGATCGACGGCGCGTTCCGGGCGTGGGGCATCCCTCGCGGCGGCACCGGAGGCGTCAGCGAGGCGATCGCATCGGCGGCCCGGGCCCTGGGCGCGGAGATCCGGACCGAGGCCCCGGTGGCCCGCGTCCTGACCCGGAACGGACGGGCCGTGGGTGTTGCCCTGGAGTCCGGCGAGGAGATCACGGCCAGCGCGGTGCTTTCGAGCGCCGACGCCCGCCACACGTTCCTCCACCTCCTCGAGCCGGGCACGCTCGACCCCGCGGTGGAACGAGCGGTCCGTCGATACAAGTTCCGCGGATCCTCGGGGAAGGTCAACCTGGCCCTGGACGCCCTTCCGGACTTCACCAGTCTCCCCGGCCAAGGCGAGCACCTCCGCGGCGCCATCAGCATCTCGCCCTCGGTGGCGTGGATGGAGCGAGCCTACGACGACGCCAAGTACGGCCGGTTCTCCCGCCGACCGTACATCGATGTGGTGATCCCCACGCTCGTCGATCCCTCGATGGCCCCGCCCGGGAAGCACGTGATGAGCTGCTTCGTCCAGTACGCCCCGTACCACCTGGCCGACGGCGACGAGTGGGACGACGCCCGCCGGGAAGCCTTCGGGGACGCCGTCGTGGAGACCCTGGCAACCTTCGCCCCCAACCTGCCGGACCGGATCCTCCACCGGCAGGTGTTCACGCCGCTCGACATCGAGAGGACCTTCGGGCTGTCGGAGGGCAACATCTTCCAGGGCGAGCTGTCGCTGGAACAGCTCTTCTGGACCCGGCCGCTCCCGGGGTGGGCGCGATTCCGCACGCCGGTCCGGAACCTGTGGCTATGCGGTTCGTCGGTCCACCCCGGGGGCGGGATCATGGGGGCGCCGGGCCGCTTGGCCGCCCTCGAGGTGCTGAAGGGACAGCGGTGGCGACGGCGGGCGGAGCGGCCGGCCGCGGACGGGGACGCCGCGTGAGCGCGAACCGGTC
>DASQWG010000284.1:0-7541 GCA_035640375.1 Actinomycetota bacterium | reverse complement strand
TGCCCTACGAGACGACGACTACATCTTCCCGTCCTACCGTGAGCTCGGTGCCGCCGTCGTGAGGGGCATCGATCTCGTCCGGTACCTCCACTTCTACCGGGCCACGTGGCACGGCGGCACGTACGATCCGGACGAGCACCGGTTCGGCATGGTGTCGGTCCCGGTGGGCTCGCAGATCCTCCACGCGGTCGGGTACGCCATGGGCATGCGACTGGACAACAAGCCGGTGTGCTCGCTCGTGTACTTCGGCGACGGCGCCACGTCTGAGGGAGACTTCCACGAGGCATGCAACTTCGCCGGCGTGTTCAAGGCGCCGGTGATCTTCTTCTGCCAGAACAACGGGTGGGCGATCTCGGTTCCTCTGGCCCGGCAGACTGCGGGCAAGATCTACCGGAAGGCCGAGGGATACGGCTTCCCCGGTGTCCGGGTCGACGGCAACGACGTGCTCGCGGTCTACCGGGCCACCCGCGAGGCCACGGAGCGGGCCAGGGCCGACGGGACCCCGACGCTCATCGAGGCCATGACGTACCGGATGGGCCCGCACTCCACCGCCGACGACCGCAGCCGGTACCAGCCAGAGGATGAGATCGAGCGGTGGCGAAGCCTCGACCCGCTGTTCCGGTTCCGCAAGTACCTGGAGATCGAGGGGGCCGTCGACCACACCTTCGTCGAGCAGGTCGAGTCCGACGCCGGCGAGCTCGCGGCCGAGATCCGGAAGGGCATCGTGGGGGCGCCGTCACGGGACGCCCGCGAGATCTTCGAGTGGACGTTCACCGAGCTTCCCCCGCACCTGGCTCGCCAGCGCGACGAGGTCGCTGCGGCGCTCGAGGAGGAGGGCGCGGGTGGCTGACGTCACCATGGCCCAGGCGCTCAACGGCGCGCTGCGCCGGGCTTTGTCCGACGACGACCGCGTGCTGATCTTCGGGGAGGACGTCGGCAAGCTCGGTGGCGTGTTCCGCATCACCGACAAGCTTCAGGCTGACTTCGGCGAGGACCGCGTGTTCGACACGCCGCTGGCGGAGTCGGGCATCGTCGGCATCTCGGTGGGGCTGGCCCTGGCCGGGTGGCGACCCGTTCCAGAGATCCAGTTCGACGGGTTCTCCTTCCCCGCGCTCGACCAGGTGATCTCCCACGTCGCCAAGTACCGGTTCCGCTCCGCGGGGACCGTGAGCCTGCCGATCGTTCTCCGGATCCCCTGCGCGGGCGGGATCGGGGCAGCCGAGCACCACTCCGAGAGCCCCGAGGCCTACTACGCGCACACCGCCGGGCTGAAGGTGGTGATCCCCTCGACCCCGATCGACGCCTTCAACCTGCTGCTGGCCTCGATCCGCGATCCGGATCCGGTGATCTTCCTCGAGCCGAAGAGCCGGTACTGGTCGAAGGAGTCCGGCGAGCTCGAGCCCAACGGGCTTCCGATCGGCCGGGCCCGGGTCCTGCGCGAGGGCGAGCACGGCACCCTGGTGACCTGGGGCGGGATGGTGCCCCGGTGCCTCCTGGCGGCCGAAGCCGCCGCCGAGGACGGGGTGTCGCTCGAGGTCCTCGACCTCCGCTGCCTGGTGCCCCTCGACCTGGACACGCTGATCGCCTCGGCCCGGAAGACCGGCCGGGTGGTGGTGGTGCACGAGGCCCCCATGACGGCAGGGTTCGGTGCCGAGGTCGTGGCCCGGGTGGTGGAGGACGCGTTCGAGTATCTCGAGGCCCCGGTGCTCCGGGTCACCGGCTACGACACGCCGTATCCGCCCGCCAAGTCGGAGGAGTACTACCTCCCCGAACTCGATCGGATCCTTCGGGCCGTCCAGCGGACACTCACCTTCTAGACTGCTCCCATGGCCGAGCGCGTGTTCAACCTCCCGGACCTCGGCGAGGGGCTCGAGGACGCCGAGATCGTCGAGTGGAAGGTCGCCGAAGGGGACACGGTCTCGCTCAACCAGCCCCTGGTCGAGGTCAACACGGCCAAGGCCCTGGTCGAGATCCCCTCGCCCGTGGCCGGCGTGGTGACCTCACTGCACGGCCAGGCCGGCGACGTGGTGAACGTGGGGGCTCCCCTGGTGACGTTCTCGGTCGAGGGCGAAGCGCCGGCACGAGAGGCTGCGCCCGAGCCGGCGGAGGAAGGATCGAAGCGGCAGGCCGTGCTGGTCGGCTACGGCGTGGGCGACGCGCCCGCAGGCGAGCGGCGACGTCCCCGGCTCACGCCCCCCGGGCCCAGGCAGGCCCCGGCCGCGGCCGCCGAAGGAGCAGCGGCGCCGGAGGGAACGGGTCAGACGGCTACGCCGGGGGTCTCGGGCGGCGCCCGGGCGACTCCCGTCGTGCGCAAGCTCGCCCGCGAACGCGGGATCAACCTGGCCACGGTGGCTGGCACCGGCCCCGACGGACGCATCACGCGTGACGATGTGCTGAAGGCGGCTGGCCCCGCCGAAGCGGCGAGTGTGACAGGCGGTGTGGCCGCTGGGACCGGCGGAGCGGCGACTGTGACGAGCAGCCCGGCCGAACCGCAGCCGGACGAAGCGATGCCGCGAGGAACCGGAGCCGTGGAGCCGGCTCCGGCGGCCCAAGCGTCGGGCACGGAGGAGCGGATCCCGGTGCGCGGGGCCCGTCGGCTGATCGCCCAGAAGATGACACGGTCCTGGCAGGAGATCCCCCAGGTGACCTCGTTCCACAGCGTCGACGCCACGCAGGTCGACGCGCTGCGACGAGAGCTCAGCACCGAGGGAGCCCGGGTCAGCTCGCTGGCCGTAATCGTTCGGGCGCTGGTGGAGATCTGCCGCGACCACCCCATGCTGAACAGCTCGTTCGACGGCGAGGCCGGCGAGATCGTGGTCCGCCGGTCGTACCACGTGGGGATCGCCGCCGACACCGAGCGCGGGCTCCTGGTCCCGGTGGTCCGCGACGTCGACCGGAAGGGCATCAGCGAGGTGGCCCGTGAGATGGCCGAGGTCGTCGAGGCCGCCCGCAGCGGTCGGGCCACGCCCGAGCAGCTCACCGGCAGCACCATCACCGTGTCGAACTACGGGGTGTTCGGATCCGACGCCGGCACCCCGATCATCAACCACCCCGAGGCCGCCATCCTCGGCGTGGGGCGGATCGTTCCGAGGCCGATGGTCGTCGACGGCCGGATCGAAGCCCGGACCGCGGTGACCCTGGCACTCACGTTCGACCACCGGATCATGGACGGCGCCGATGCCGACCGGGCCATGACCGCCCTGCGGGAGCTGCTGGAGAGCCCCTTCCGGCTCGGCGGCCTCCCTCGTTGAAGATCGTCTCCCTGCTCCCCTCGGCCACGGAGGTGGTGTTCGCCCTCGGCCTCGGCGATGAGCTGTCCGGCGTGACCTTCGAGTGCGACTACCCGCCGGAGGCCAGGGCCAAGCCCGTGATCTCCGACACCTCGCTGCCCACCGACCGGCCGTTGTCGGCCGGAGAGATCGACGAACTGGTCAACGACCGGATGGACCGCAAGGAGCCCCTGTACCGGCTGGACAAGGAGCTGATCGCCACGATCCAGCCCGACCTGATCCTGACCCAGGACCTGTGCCGGGTCTGCGCGGTCCCCTCCGGGCAGGTCGAGCAGGCCCTCCAGGAGCTCGGCTGCCGGGCGGAGGTCGTCTCGATGGATCCCACCGGGCTCGAGGAGGTCCTGGCGTCATTCCTAGAGGTGGGCCGGGCCACCGGGACCGAGTCCCGGGCCGAGGAACTGGTGGCCACGCTGCGCGACCGGATCGAGGCTGTCAAGGCGCGCACCGCCCGCCTCCCCGAGATCCGAACGTTCGCCCTCGAGTGGCTGGACCCGCCGTTCGTCGGCGGCCACTGGATCCCGGAGATGGTCCGACTGGCCGCGGGGGTCTCGCTCCTCTGCGAGCCGAAGGAGCGATCGCACCAGGTGACGTGGCGGCAGATCGCCGACGCCTCTCCCGAGGTGGTGGTGTTCATCCCGTGCGGCTACTACCTGCCGGAGGCCGAGGAGGAGGCCGCCACGCTGTACGGGGTCCCCGAGCTCCGCGAGACCACGGCGTTCGCTGCGGGCACGGTATTCGCCACCGACGCCTCGTCGTACTTCTCCCGACCGGGTCCCCGGCTGGTCGAGGGCCTGGAGGCACTGGCCTGGGCCATCCATCCGGAGGCCTATCCGGAGCCGCCCCCGGGCGTGATCGTCCGCGTCCCCGGGCCTGCGCTAGGCTGAGCCCGTGCCGAACCGCGTCACGCCCGAGCACGTCGGCAGCCGGGTGACCTTCCAGTACGAGCTCCCCAACGGCTACGTTTCCGAGGTGGTCGGCATCCTGCGGTGGTTCGATGAGGCCGCCCAGACCTTCGTGGTCGAGGACAGGGATGGGCGGCTGGTGCGGGTGCCGGCGAAGGGCGTGCGGCACGGTCGGCCGGTGGTGCCCCGCCCGCGCTAGGCCGAGACCCGCTCGCTCTCGCGCCGGAGCGGCAGCGTGAACGTGATCCGGGTCCCGCCTCCGTCACGGTTCTCGGCCCACACGCGCCCGCCGTGTCCAAGGGTGAGGCTCCGGACGATGAACAGCCCCAGACCGACGCTCCCCTCGCGGGCGGCCCCGTCACCCCGCTTGTAGCGGTCGAAGATCCTGGGCAGCTCCTCCTCGGGGATCCCCTTCCCGTCGTTCCCCACGCTGACCCGGATCTCGTCGGGCTCGGGCCGCGCCATGACCTCGATGGCGGTCCCGTCCGGGGAGTACTTCACGGCGTTGTCGAGGAGGTTCGCCAGGATGTGCTCGATCGCGCTGCGATCGCCGTACACCGTCGGCAACTCTACGGGGATCCGCATGTCAATGACCCGATCGCCGAGGACGCCGGCGAACGCCGCCACCTCCTCGCCGATGATCGCCCGGAGGTCCATCGGCTCGCGGGACAGGACCCGGGCACCCTCCTCGATGCTCGTGGCCATCAGTAGCTGCTCGATCATGTCGAGCATGCGGGTGGCCTGCTTCTCGATCACGCGGTTGAACTCGCGGGCCTGCTCGACGGTGGCGTTCTCCCCCAGCTGATTCAGCAGGCGGACGTACCCGATGATCGAGGTGAGCGGCGACTTGAGGTCGTGGGTCACCACGGCCAGGAACTCCCGGCGGCGTGCATCGACCTCGGCCAACCGCTCGGATGCGGCTCGCTCCAGCTCGAACAGCCGGGCGTTGGCGATGGCGATCGCCGCGTGCTCGGCGAACACCGTCAGCGCACGGAGGTCGTGCTCGCTGTACACGCGCTCGCCGTTAGACACGCTGATGTTCAGGACGCCCACCGGCTCGGACCGCGCGTACAGCGGTGCCGACATCGCGTAGCGAACCGGTCGGTCCTTGGGCACCAGGCGGCGGAACCGCGGGTCGGACACGTCGCCCCGGAGGATCACAGCCTCACGGAACTCGGCCACCCACCCGGCCACCCCCTCGCCGATCGGGATGGTCTGTTTCGCCGCGTCCGCGGACAACCCCACCGAGGCCGCGATCCGGAGCGAGCTCTTGGTCTCGTCGAACAGCATCACCGAGCCCTCGGTGGCCCCGAGGAGGTCCTGCGCCGATCGGAGGATCAGCTGGAGCACGTCCCCGAGCGAGAGCGTGGAGGCCACGGCCCGGCCGGCCTGGGAGATCGCGGTGAGCTCACCGACCCGGCTGGACAGCGCCGTGGACAGCACCCGCTCCTCGATCAGGGCCCGCTCGGTGCGCTCCAGGGCGCGCTCCTTCTCGTGGACGTAGATCGCGAACGCCACGGCGAGCAGGACGAACGCCACCCGGACCACGTCCGGCGATAGCCACGCGGGCGGCTGCTGCCCCAGCAGGCGCTCGGCGATCGACACCAGCACCACGCCCGCCCCGACCATGATCAGCACCAAGAGGAGGAGCCGGAACAGCTGGCGCCGCCGGCTCTGGACGTCCTCCAGGCGCGGCGTCCGGACCTCGCTCTCGGTGACGACGGCCCGATCCGTCATCGGAGCTGGATCCCGGCTTCGTCGGTCACCCGTCCGACCGCGGCGGCCTCGAAGCCGTGCCGGGCCATCAGGGCCACGACCTCGTCGGCGGTGGCGGGCGCGGTCACCAGGACCATCCCCAGCCCCATGTTGAAGGTCCCGAACAGATCCACCTGGGAAACATCGGCACGCCGGCCCACGAAACCGAAGGCCTCATGGGGCCGCCAGGTGGACCGGTCGATCGAGGCCCCCAGGCCCTCCGGGAGCGCCCGGGCGACGTTCTCGGGGAGGCCGCCCCCCGTGATGTGCGCGGTGGCGTGGAGCAGTCCGGCCCGGACGGCCTCGACCACGGGGGGCGCGTAGATCAGGGTGGGCTCCAGGAGCTCGTCGACCAGGGGGCGGTCGAGCCCTTCGGGGACCTCGAACAGGTCGAGCCCGTCCACGGCCCGCCGCACCAGACTGAAGCCGTTCGCGTGCAGCCCCGAGGACCGCAGCCCGACCAGCACGTCGTCCGGCCGCACCCGGGCCGGACCCAGCAGCCGGTCCTCCTCCACCACGCCGACGCAGAAGCCAGAGAGGTCGAACCCGCCCTCGACCAGGTGCCCCGGGTGCTCCGCGGTCTCCCCACCGAGGAGCGCGCAGCCGCCTCGCCGGCACCCCTCGGCCACACCGGCCACGATCCTCGCCACCTCCTCCGGGACCAGCCGTTCCACCACCACGGTGTCGAGGAAGAACAACGGTTCGGCGCCAGTGGTGATCACATCGTTGACGCACATCGCCACGGTATCGATGCCCACGGTGTCCAGCCGGCCGGCTCGCCGGGCGATCTCGACCTTGGTGCCGACGCCGTCGGCGGCGGCGGCCAGCAGCCGCCCGTCATCCAACCGGAACAGGCCGGCGAACCCTCCGACGCCCTCGAGCACCTCGGGGCGGGCCGCCCCTTCGGCCAGCTCCCGGATCAGCGAGACGGCGTGGGCAGCGGCGGCCAGGTCCACCCCGGATCGCCCGTAGGCGTCGTCGGTCATCGACGCCTACTCCCGTTCGAGCAGGTGCTTCGAGGGCGTCCGCTCGGGGACCGGGACCGGGTACTCACCGTCGAAGCATGCCCGGCAGAACGTGTCGGCCGGCGCCCCCGTGGCCTCCAGCAGCGCCGGCAGGGAGAGGTAGGCGAGCGAGTCGGCGCCGATGAAGTCGCGGATCTCGTCCACCGACATGCCGGCCGCCACCAGCTCCTCGCGGGTCGACATGTCGATGCCGTAGTAGCAGGGCCACCGGATCGGCGGGCTGGTGATCCGCATGTGCACCTCGCGGGCGCCGGCGTCGCGGAGCATCTGCACGATCTGGAGGGTGGTCGTCCCGCGGACGATGGAGTCGTCCACCACCGCCAGCCGCCTCCCCCGGATCGCATCGGCCAGCGGGTTGAGCTTCAGCCGAACCCCGCGCTGGCGGAGACCCGGCGTCGGCTCGATGAACGTCCGGTGCACGTACCGGTTCTTGATCAGGCCCTCGCCGTACGGGATCCCGGATTCCTCGGCGAACCCCGCGGCGGCGGAGTGGCCGGTGTCGGGTACGGGGATCACCATGTCGGCGGGGGCGGGGGCCTCGCGGGCCAGCCGGCGGCCCATGCCCCGCC
>DASQWG010000283.1:0-3594 GCA_035640375.1 Actinomycetota bacterium | reverse complement strand
AACGCAGCCATCAGGAACGCCGCGGCCAGGTAGTCGGGCACCTCCTCCCTGGCGTAGCCGAGGACCACGGCCCGGATCTCCTCCTCGGTCAGCGGACGACCGTCGCGCTTTCGCGCCACCACGTCGCGAGGGTCGGGGCCGGCCACGTCACCCCACCCCGAGCTCGGCAACGAAGGACGTCCCGGCCAGCCCATCCGGGGCCACCCCGAACATGGATGCGACCGTGGCTCCGAGATCGGCGAACGTGTCCCGCACGCCGAGGTCCACGGTCGGACGCCCGGCCAGCGCACCGCCCGAGACGAGGACCGGGGTGTGCTCACGGGTGTGGTCGGTGGACTCGTCGGTGGGGTCGCAACCGTGGTCGCCGGTGAGAAACAGGAGGCCATCCCCGACGGCGCCGACCAGCTCGGGGACCCGCTGGTCGAAGGCCTCCACGCAGCCCGCGTACCCCGCGGCGTCGTTCCGGTGCCCGTACTTCGTGTCGAAGTCGACCAGGTTCGTCACCACCAGGACGTGGTCGGTCCGCGTCAGGAACTTCACGCTGAGGTCGACGCCGTGGTCGTTCGATTCGGAATGCTCGGACTCGGCCAGGCCTCGTCCGGCGAAGATGTCGGGGATCTTGCCGACGCCGAACACCGGGGTGCCGGCGTCGAGGATCCGATCGAGGTAGGTGGGACCGAACGGCACCACCGAGAAGTCCCGCCGCTCGTGGGTCCGGGTGAACGCCCCCGGCTCCCCCACGAAGGGCCGAGCGATGACCCGGCCGACCCGGTGCTCGCCGTCGAGGATGCCTCTCGCCACGCGGCACCACTCGTAGAGCCGCTCCAGCGGGACCACGTCCTTGTGCGCGGCGATCTGGAACACCGAGTCCGCGCTCGTGTACACGATCGGTCGACCCGTGCGCACGTGCTCCTGGCCGAGCCGGTCAATGATCTCCGTCCCCGAGGCCGCCTCGTTGCCGAGGACCACGAGCCCGACGGCGCGCTCGAACGGCTCAATCACCTCCGGCGGGAACCCTTCCGGGTACGTGGGGAATGGACGCTCCACCACTAGGCCGGCGATCTCCCAGTGTCCGGTGGTGGTGTCCTTGCCGGCCGAGCGCTCCCGCATCCTCCCGTGCGCCGTCCCCGGCGCCGGCCGGGGCTCGATCCCCGGCGCGTCGGTGAGGGCGCCGAGGCCCAGGTCGGCCAGGTTGGGGGCCTCGATGCCCCCGACGGCCCGAGCGGTGTTGCCGATCGTGTCCGAGCCCTCGTCCCCGTACGCCGCCGCGTCGGGAGCCTCCCCCACCCCGAAGGAGTCGCACACCAGCAGGAGGACCTTCACCCCGCCGTCCTGGCCGGTTGCCGCCGGGCGCGCGGGTGCGCGTCGAAGTACACCTCGCGCAGGCGGTCCTTCGTCACGAGCGTGTAGATCTGGGTGGTGGCCACGCTGGCGTGGCCGAGGAGCTCCTGCACCACCCGAACGTCCGCGCCGCCCTCCAGCAGGTGGGTGGCGAAGGAGTGGCGGAGCATGTGCGGCGTCACCCGCTTGCGGAGCCCCGCCCGGCGGGCCATGGCCTTGACGATGTTCGTGCACCCCTGCCGGGTCAGCCGGCCGCCTCGCTGGTTCAGGAACAGGGCCCCCCGGGAGCGCGGACCGGCCAGGGCCGGCCGTCCTCGCACCACGTAGGCCTGCACGGCTCGGACCGCGTATCGGCCCAGCGGCACCAGACGCTCCCGGGAGCCCTTGCCCACGGCGCGGACGCTCCCCTCTTCGAGGTCGACGTCATCGACGTCGAGCCCGACGAGCTCGGAGATCCGCAGGCCCGCTCCGTACAGCGTCTCCAGGATGGCCCGGTCGCGAAGGGCCACGGCGCTCCCGTCGTCCGCCGGGGCGGCCACGATGGCCGCCACCTCGTCCACGCTGAGCGGCCGGGGAAGGTTCCGGGGCACCCTGGGCCGGGCCACCGCCTCTGCCGGGTCCGATTCCGAATCCCCCTCGCGGACCAGGAACCGGTGGAACGACCGCACCGCGGCCAGGGCCCGGGCCACCGAGGAGGCCCGGTACCGGCGACCGGGGGCGTACTCCGCACCGGACAGGTGGGCCACGAAGGCGCTGATGGACGACTCGCCGGCCCCCGCCGGGTCGTCCACCCCGCGCGATCGCAGGAACTCGAGGTACCGGCCGAGGTCGCGTCGGTACGCCTCGATCGTGTTGGCGGCCAGCCCTCGCTCCACGGTCAGGTGGTCGAGGAACCGGCCCACCGGATCGGCAAGCCCCACCGCGATCAGTCCACGCCCGGGATCAGTCGGGACAGCGGGACGTCCTCCATCCCGTGGGCCTCGGCCACCGGCGAGCTCGTGACCGAGCCACGGTACACGTTCACCCCTCGGGCCAGGACCGGGTCGAGCCGGACGGCCTCCTCGAGCCCGTGGGTGGCGATGGCCACGGCGTACGGGAGCGTCACGTTCGTCAGCGCATAGGTCGAGGTTCGGGGCACGGCCCCGGGCATGTTGCCGACACCGTAGTGCACCACCCCATGCTCCACATACGTGGGGTCCGAATGGGTGGTCATGCGGATCGTCTCGACGCAGCCTCCCTGGTCCACCGAGATGTCGATGACCACCGAGCCCGGCCGCATCGACGCCACCATCTCCTCGGTCACCAGGATGGGGGCCCGGGCCCCCGGCACCAGGACCGCGCCGATCACCAGGTCGGCCCGTTCGACGTGGTGCTCGATGGCGGCTCGGTTGCTGCTCACGGTGAGGATCCGGCCCTTGTGGATCTGGTCGACGAGCCGGAGCCGGTCGACGTCCCGATCCACGATGATGACCTCGGCCTCCATCCCGGCGGCGATCCAGGCGGCGTTCGAGCCGGCCATGCCGGCCCCCAGGACCACGACCCGGGCGGGGTGGACGCCGGACACGCCGCCGGGCAGGACGCCGCGCCCGCCGTTCTCCCGCTGGAGGTAGTGGGCTCCGACCTGGGGCGCCATCCGGCCGGCCACTTCGCTCATCGGGGCCAGCAGCGGCAGGCGGCCGTCGGGGAGCTGGACGGTCTCGTAGGCCACGGCGGCGACACCCCGCTCGACCAGGACCTCGGCGAGCTCACGGCTGGCCGCCAGGTGGAGGTAGGTGAACAGCACCTGGCCCTCACGGAGCAGGCCGTTCTCCTCCGGGATCGGCTCCTTCACCTTGAGCACCAGGTCGGCCGAGGCCCACACCTCCTCGGCCGAGCCGGCCAGCTCGGCGCCGTACTTGACGTAAGCCTCGTCGGGGATGGCGGACCCCACGCCGGCCCCCGACTCCACCAGGACCCGGTGCCCGGTCACCGAGAGCTCCCGAACGCCCGCCGGGGTCACCGCAACCCGGTACTCGTTGTCCTTGACCTCGCGGGGGATCCCGACGATCACTCCGCCTCCTCGCCGCCCGGAAGGATACCCGTCCCGGCGGGTGGTACGGTGGGGCCAGACCAGGAGGGTGTGCGGTGGAGCGCCTACGGCGAGGGTTCCGGCTGCTGGGGGCGAGCTGGGAGGTCCTCAAGGCCGACCGGGAGCTGCTGGTGCTGCCGCTCCTCTCGTTCGCCATCATCCTGGTGGTGACGGCGAGCGTGGCC
>DASQWG010000282.1:0-3458 GCA_035640375.1 Actinomycetota bacterium | reverse complement strand
GATCGGTCGACGTCCACCGGCTGCTGGCGCTCCTGGAAGCGGGCCAGCACGCGGCCAGCGACTATCTCGAGGACGCCCTCACCACCGGCGTGCCGGCCGTGGGGTCTCGCCGGGCCGGAGGCGGCCTGGCGGGACGGCCGTACGCCTCGAACGTGCGGGAGGCCGCCCGCCGAGCCAAGGAGCTGGACCCGGGGCTGGTCATCCTCGAGGGGAGTGGAGCCGCCATCCCGCCGGTTCCGTGGGACGCGGGGGTCCTGGTGGCCTCGGCCGACCTCCCCGAGGAGTTCCTTCGAGGCTACCTGGGCCCCTTCCGGGTCTTGCTGTCCGACCTCGTAGTGTTTACAATGAGAGGTGGCCCGGACGTCGGGCCCCAGCTTTCCGTCCTGATATCCCACGTTCAAGGGCTTCGTCCGGACGCACGGACGATCGTGGTTGATCTCTTTCCCGTGCCGCTGGAGGAAGTCGGGGGGAAGAAGGTGTTCTTCGCGACCACCGCTCCACCGGCCGCCGGGCCTCGCCTGGTGGCCTCCCTGGAGGAGACCCACGGTGCCTCGGTGGTGGGCAGCACCCACCGCCTGAGCGACCGGGCCGGGCTGGCCGCGGATCTCGAGGCCGCGCCGGCGTACGAGGTGCTGGTCACCGAGCTGAAGGCCGCGGCCGTGGACGTGGCGGTCAGGACCGCCCTGGAGCGAGGGGCCGAGGTGGTGTTCGCCGACAACCGAGCCGAGACGATCGAGGGGGATCGAGACCTCCCCGATCTCCTCCTGGAGACGGCGCAGCTCGCCGTCGAGAGGGCCAGCCACCGATGACCCGAGGCAAGCGAAACACCCACATCATCATCTCGGACCGCGACCCCGGGCTCCCGTACTCGAAGGGCCTGATGGCCTCCCAGGTCATGGTCAGCGGCTTGTCCCCCTACCGCTCGTACAAGGTGGCCGAGCGCATCGAGGACGAGCTCGTGGAGCGGGGCGTCCGATCGCTCACGACCGAGGAGCTCCAGGCCCTGGCCGTGCGGATGATCGAGGAGGAGGCGGGGGAACGCTACGCCAGGAATTTCGTGCGGTGGCAGGGCGTTGTACGTCTCGATATCCCCCTGGTGCTCCTGATCGGTGGGGCCACCGGGGTCGGGAAGTCCACCATCGCCACCCAGATCGCCGCCCGGCTGGGCGTGGTCAGGGTGATCCCCTCGGATTCGGTGCGAGAGGTCATGCGTGGCCTGTTCTCTCGGGAGCTGATGCCGACCCTGTACACCTCGTCGTTCGACGCCGACTCGGCGCTCCGGGAGCCGCCGGCCCGGGCGGCGGACCGGGTCATCGTGGGGTTCCGCGAGCAGACCGCCGCCGTGGCGGTGGGTCTCCGGGCGTTGATCGAACGATCGGCGATCGAGGGGACCAGTTCGATCATCGAAGGGGCGCACGTGGTGCCGGGGTTCCTCGATCTCGACCGGTTCGCCGATCGGGTGCTGTCGGTCCCCGTGGTGGTGACGGTGGAGGACGAGGAGGTGCATCGGAGCCACTTCCAGGCCCGATCGGCGGACTCCGCCGCCCGGCCATTCGACCGCTACCTGAGCAACTTCGACAACATCAGACGCGTGCAGAAGTACATCAAGAGCCAGGCGCTCTCTCACGACTGGCCGGTGATCGCCTCGTACAACCTGGACCAGACGATCGCGGCGATCATCGATCTGGTGGTGGACAGCGCCACGGAGCGGCTGGCCCGTGAGGGCGCGCCGCTTCCCGAGCCGGTGCTGGAGCTCGAAGGAGGGAAGACCCGATGAGGCTGTTCCTGGACACCGCGAACATCGACGAGATCCGGGAGATCAACCGGTGGGGCGTGCTGTCCGGGGTGACCACGAACCCGTCGCTGATCTTCAGGGAAGCCATGGACCCCGAGCAGGTGTGGAAGGAGATCCTGTCCGAGGTCGACGGGGACGTCTCGCTCGAGACCACCGAGCCCGAGGCAGCGGCGATGTACGAGGAGGGAACGCGCCTGGCCGCCTTCGCCGACAATGCCGTGGTCAAGGTCCCGATGACGCCCGCGGGCCTGGAAGCCGGGAAGCGGCTGGTCGACGACGGCGTCCGGATCAACGTGACGCTGGTATTCTCGCCGGCGCAGGCGATCCTGGCCGCGGAGATCGGGGCGTACATCGTGTCGCCGTTCCTCGGTCGGATCGACGACGCGGCCGCGGACGGGATGCATGCCCTGCGGCAGATCTGCGAGATCTACGACGTCCAGGGGTACCAGACGCAGGTGCTGGCGGCGTCCCTGCGGCACCCGATGCACGTCGTCGAGGCGGCCCTGTACGGGGCGGACATCGCCACGATGCCGTACGAGGTGTTCTCCAAACTCGTGAAGCACCCGCTCACCGACGTCGGGATCGAGAAGTTCCTGGCGGACTGGGGTGAGCTCAAGAAGAAGCTTGGCAAGGAAGGAGCGTAACGGTGGCAACCACAGATAAGTCGGTGCTCGAGCAGAAGGTCTTGCCCGAGCTCCAGGAGATCGCCTCCTCGCTGGGCGTCCAGGGCTACCAGCGGCTGAAGAAGGCCGATCTGATCGACGCGATCATCGACCGGGCCAACGGCGAAGCCCGTGAGTCCAAGGCCGAGGTCTCCCAGGCGGAGACCCCTGCCGAGGCCCGGGCGGAGGAGCCCAAGGCCGAGCCGGCCAGGGCAGAGGCACCGGCCCGGACCGACGGCCCCCCGCACGACCGCGACCGTGGCCGGGATCGAGGGCCCCGCGAGGGGCGGCCCGGCGAGGGCCGTCGGGGTCGGCGCGACCGCGGCCGGGGCCGAGGTCGCGACCGGGAGCGCGACCGCGAGGCCACGGAGGAGGAGCTGGCCGAGGCGCCGGTGCAGACCGGCATCCTCGACGTCCTCCCGGAGGGCTACGGGTTCCTCCGGACCACCGGCTACCTCCCGAGCCAACAGGACATCTACGTCTCGCTCTCGCAGATCCGCCGGTTCGGGCTGCGGAAGGGCGACGAGGTCAAGGGGGCGGTTCGGCGGCCCAAGGACAACGAGAAGTACTTCGCGCTCCTCCGGATCGACACCGTCAACGGCGTCACCCCCGACGAGGCCCGTCAGCGACGGGAGTTCGAGAAGCTGACCCCGCTGTTCCCCGAGGAGCGGTTCCGCCTCGAGCACGACGCCACCGCGGTGACCGAGAGGGTCATCGACCTGGTGGCGCCGATCGGAAAGGGCCAGCGGGGGATGGTGGTCTCGCCGCCGAAGGCCGGGAAGACCACCGTGCTGAAGCAGATCGCCAACGGCATCATCCAGGCCGACCCGAAGACCCACGTGATGGTCCTGCTCGTCGACGAGCGGCCCGAGGAGGTCACCGACTGGCAGCGGACCGTCGAGGCCGCCGAGGTGGTGTACTCCACGTTCGACAAGCCGGCCGAGCAGCACACGCAGGTCACCGAGCTGGTCCTGGAGCGGGCCAAGCGCCTGGTGGAGCAG
>DASQWG010000281.1:0-3090 GCA_035640375.1 Actinomycetota bacterium | reverse complement strand
CCCTCGAGGAAGCCTGATTCGAGGGCGTGCTCGGGACGCGGCGCGCCGGCTCGCTCGAGCACCTCGATGGCCCGCTCCAGGGACCCGTGGCCGGCCGCGGTGACCGCCACGCGGTAGCCGTCCCCGGCCAGCGCGGCCGCCCGCTCGGCGAGGCGCTCGCCGCGGAGCCCGCCCCATCCGGTCAGGCCGAGGTCCTCTCCCTCGGCGAACTCGGTCAGGTCCAGCCGGGGCCGGCCGCCCAGCGCGGTGGTCGGCCCGGCCACGGCGTCGGGGCCCACCCAGCCGGTGGCCTCGGCGAGCCCCCCGGCCTCGCGAACCAGCTCCTCGGCCCGGTCGACGGTCCGGCGCGGCTGGGACACCAGGATCCATCCCGCATCCGGAACGAGCTCGGCGATGACCGGAAGGTGATCGAACAGGAGGGGAGCGGCCTGCTCCATGCCCTCGAAGAACAGGCCCTCCTCGATCCGGGTCAGCACGTCGCGGAGCCGGCCCTTCCGGCCGGGACCGACCATGCGGGCCCGCTCCCGGACCTCCTCGTCGGGGAGGAGCTCCCGGACAGGATCGATGTCGAGCGCGTCGAGCGGTCGCTCCGTGATCTGGGTGGCCGGTGAGAACGCTCGGATGCGTTCGACCTCGTCGCCGACGAACTCGAGCCGCGCCGGTCGGGCCGCGGCGCCGGGGAAGACGTCGACGATGCCGCCGCGAACCGCGAGCTCTCCCCGGTGGACGACCAGGTCGCTTCGGACGTACCCGAGGCCGACCAGCCGCTCGGCCAGCCGGTCCGGGGCGACCTCGTCGCCGGTCCGGAGCCGAAGCGGCTCCCGCCCGCCGGTCGACGGCACCAGCCGCTGAACGGCCGCGGCGACCGGCGCGGCCACCACGGTGGGGCCCTGAGCTCCGCGGAGGAGCCTCGCCGCGCGAGCCCGGCGGGCCACGGTCTCGGCCGACGGGCTGATCCCCTCGACGGGGAGCGCCTCCCAGGCTGGGAACAGGGCCACCCGCTCGGGCCCCAGGAAGGCCTCGACGCCGTCGGCGAAAGCCTTGGCCTCCCTCGGGCCGGGGAGGACGGCCAGGACCGGTGCGTCGACCGCGGTGGCCAGGGCCGCCGCAGCGTACGGGTGCCCTGGCGCTTCGGCCCGCCCCAGCCGGTCCCCCGGCCGGGCCAACAGCGCCTGGAACGCTTCGCTCTCGACGAGCGGCTCGAGCAGCTTCTCCAGCGTCACGCCGTCCTCCGAACAGCACGAAGAGCCCCGGATCCGCTCGGACCGGGGCATTCCAAGTGATTGTACGCCCTGGGCCGCCACATGCTCGGAGCATGTGATAATGTGCCGAGCATGAGCAAGATGATCCAGATCCGGAACGTCCCCGAGGACGTGCACAGAGCCCTCAAGGTTCGAGCGGCCCGCCTCGGGATGAGCCTGTCCGACTACCTACTGGCGGAGGTCAGCGAGATCGCCGAGCGACCGACCCTCGAGGAGATGCTGGAACGGCTTCGGGCCCGTGAACCCGTCCGAGGCCTGGAGTCCTCGGCCGAGGTGATCCGCCGCCTCCGTGATCGTTCTTGACGCCTCGGTCGTCCTCGACCTCCTTCTCAACATCCAGCCGCTGGCGGGGACGATCGCGGCTCGGCTCGGCCGAGATGGCGAGACGCTGCACGCGCCTCATCTCCTCGATGCCGAGGTCTTCGCTGCGATCCGCAACCATGTCCGTCGTCGCGCCCTGAACGAAGAGCGGGGCCGCGTGGCTCTCCGGGACCTCAGGGAGCTTCGGCTGACGCGCTACCCGATTCCTCCACTGATGGAACGGATGTGGGAGATGCGCGAGAACGTCCCCGGGTTCGACGCGGCGTACGTAGCCCTGGCCGAGGCGCTGGACGCTCCGCTGGTCACGACGGACCGCCGGTTGGCCCGAACCCGCGGCCACGCCGCCCGCATCGAGACGCTGGTGTGACCTCAGGGGCCCGTGTCGGCCGGCCGATACTCCGACCGATGCGTCCCGTTCGGGCCCTCGTGGCCTTCCTGCTGCTGAGCGTCGGCCTCTGGTCCCCGTCCAGCTCCTCGGCGGTCCCGCATCCGCTTGCACCCGACTGCTCCATCTTCCCCGACGACAACGTGTGGCACTCGAAGGTGACGGGCCTACCGGTTCACCGCCGGAGCAAGCAGTGGATCAGGGCCATGGGCGGGAAGCGGCAGCTCCTCCATCCGGACTTCGGTCCCTCCGACGACCCGGACCACCCGTACGGGATCGCCTACAACATCGTCGACGGCACCTATCCCAAGCAGACGGTTGACTTCTCCTACGCCGACGAGAGTGACCCCGGTCCCTACCCCGTCGGTGCCGACACCCACGTCGAGCACGGCAGTGACCGGCACGCCCTGGTGATCGACCGGGACGCGTGCATGCTCTACGAGATCCTCGACTTCGACTGGAACGGCGGCGATCCCCGGGGCGGCTCGGGTGCCGTGTGGGACCTCGCCTCGAATGCGCTCCGGCCCAGGACGTGGACGTCGGCGGACGCGGCCGGCCTGCCGATCTTCGCCGGCCTGATCCGTCGCGATGAGATCGCCGCCGGGGTGATCGACCACGCCATCCGCGTCACGGCCTCGGAGACCGACCAGAAGTTCATCTGGCCGGCCCGGCACCAGGCCGGCGCCCGGCGCGACTCGAAGCTTCCGCCAATGGGGGCGCGGTTCCGGCTAAAGAAGCGGTTCCCGATGGCACGGTTTCACCAGGAGACCCGGATCGTCCTCCGCGCGATGAAGCGATACGGCCTGATCGTGGCCGACAACGGGTCGAACTGGTACTTCGGCGGGGCCGAGGACGTCGGCTGGCCGCCCGAGGTCCTGGACGAGCTGAAGTCGATCCCGGCCGGCGCCTTCGAGGCCGTGGCCACCGGCCGGATGAAGGTGTCCGGCGACTCGGCGAATGTCAAGCCGAGATACGTCGGCGTCTGATCCCTAGCGGGCGGTTCGGTTGTGGCGGTCTTGCGCCGCGGCCAGGCCCTCGCGGACGAGCGTGAGGACCGCGTCGGCGGCGTCCTCGAGCAGCACGTCGGCTTCCTCGCGTTCCGTCTTCGAGAAGATCGAGAGC
>DASQWG010000280.1:0-3269 GCA_035640375.1 Actinomycetota bacterium | reverse complement strand
CTTCCGCTTCCCCATCCGCATCAGCCTGATCTTGACCATCCCTGACTCCTCACGTTCCTGGGAGCGTGGGCATCCCGGGGAGCTTCGGGAGCCGGCCCCCGGTCAACCGCTTCATCATCTTCCTGGCCTCGTCGAACTGCTTCAGCAGCGCGTTCACGTCCCCGACCGAGGTCCCGCTGCCCCGAGCGATCCGTGAACGGCGGCTGCCGCCGATGATAGCGGGGTTGCGCCGCTCCTCTTGGGTCATCGAGGAGATGATGGCCTCGGCCCGCCCGACCTGCCGCTCATCGACCTGGACGTTCCCCGCCAGCTGGGCCCCGCCGGGCAGCATGCCGAGGAGGTCCTCAAGCGGGCCCAGCTTCCGGACCTCTCGGAGCTGGGAGAGGAAGTCCTCCAGCGTGAACCGGTCCTTGGCCATCCGTTCGGCGGCCTCGCGGGCCTTGTCCTCGTCCATGGCCTTCTCGGCCTTCTCCACGAGGGTGAGCACGTCCCCCATCCCCAGGATCCGCGACGCCATGCGGTCGGGATGGAACGGCTCCAGGTCCCCGGGCTTCTCACCCACGCCGGCGAAGTACACCGGACGACCGGTCACCTCGGTCACCGAGAGGGCGGCCCCGCCGCGAGCGTCGCCGTCGAGTTTCGTGATGACGAACCCCGTCAGGTCGACCTCGTCCATGAAGGCACGGGCCTGGCGGACCGCGTCCTGGCCGACCGTGGCGTCCACGGCCATGAGCACGTGGTGTGGCCGGATCGCCGCCCGGACCCGGCCGGCCTCCCGCATCATCTCCCGATCGACGTGGAGACGACCGGCGGTGTCCACGATCAGGACGTCCCGACCCTCCTTCGATGCCCGCTTCACGGCCCCCTTGGCCACGTTCACGGCGTCCCTCCCCTCGGTGGCCACGGGGACGTCGGTCTCCTCCCCGAGCGTGACGAGCTGATCCACGGCGGCCGGCCGTTGGAGGTCGGCGGCTGCCAGCATCGGTCGGCGGCCCTTCTCTCGAAGGTGCAGGGCCAGCTTGGCGCACGCGGTGGTCTTCCCCGAGCCCTGGAGGCCGGCCATCATCACGATGGTCGGATCGGCCGATGGCAGGACGAAGGGGCGGTGAGCCCCTCCTAGGGTCTTCGTCAGCTCCTCGCCGACGATCTTCACCACCTGCTGGCCGGGAGTGATCGACCGCAGCACCTCCTCGCCGACCGCCCGGTCCCGTACCCGACCCAGGAACGCCTCGATCACCTCGACGGCCACGTCGGCCTCGAGCAGCGCGGTGCGGATGTCGTCGAGGGCCGCGTCGATCTGTTTCGGGTGGAGCTTGCCCCGCGACCGGAGCTTCTTGAAGACCGCGCCGAAGCGCTCGGTCAGCTGCTCGAACATGTGGCCAGTCTACGAGGGGTGCGGCGCGCTCAGCCGCGGACCAGGGCGTCGGCGAACGACCGGGGGTCGAACGGGTGGAGGTCGCCCAGCTTCTCTCCCGTGGCCACGAACTTCACGGGCAGCCCCAGGTCCTCGCGCACCGACAGCACGATCCCTCCGCGGGCAGTGCCGTCCATCTTCGTGAGCACCACGCCGGTCACGCCGACGGCCTCGGCGAACGCTCGGGCCTGGGCAAGCCCGTTCTGCCCGGTGGTGGCGTCGAGCACCAGGAGCACCTCGTCGGGGGCTCGGCCCGACGCCTTGGTCACCACCCGCTCCACCTTCGCCAGCTCGTCCATCAGCGGCTGCTTCGAGTGGATCCGGCCGGCCGTGTCCACGATCAGCGCGTCACGCCCCCGGGCCCTGGCCGCCTCGACCGCGTCGAAGGCCACCGCGCCGGGATCGGCTCCACGCTCCTGGGCCACCAGGTCGGCCCCGGCCCGACGGGCCCACTCCGCGACCTGCTCGCCGGCGGCGGCCCGGAACGTGTCGCTGTTCGCCACGGCCACGCTCCGCCCCTGCGCCGCCAGCCGATACGCCAGTTTGCCGATCGTGGTGGTCTTCCCGCTCCCGTTCACCCCGACCACCAGCACGATCCCCAGGCCATCGGGGAGGGTGAACGCCGGGTCGCCCTGGAAGATCCCGGCGATCTCCTCGGACAGGAGCAGGCGCGGGTCCTGACCGGGCTCGTACCGCTCCCTGGCCCTGGTGGTCACCTCGGCCGCGGCCTTGGAGCCGGCGTCGACGCGGATCAGTCCCTCCTCCAGCGAGCGCCAGTCCTCTTCGGTGAGGCGATCCTTGCCGACCAGCCTGGCGACCCGCTCGGCGAGGCCGGCCCGGCGCCGTCGTGGCTCCGGTTCCGGGCGCTCGCGGAGGCGCCGGCTCACCACAACGGCGGCCACGAGCAGGGCCAGGAGGACGAACACGAGGATCAGCTCGAGCCCGACGCCGCTCGGCATGTCGCGGACCGTTATACCCGAGCGGCCCCGGGGGCCGCCTCGGCCACCCGTTGGGCGATCACTCGGGATGAGCCGTCCGTTCCCATCGACACGCCGTACAGGACGTCGGCGGCCTCCATGGTGCGCTTCTGATGCGTCACCAGGATCACCTGCGACGTCCCGGCCAACCCCCTGATCAGCTCGAGGAAGCGGTGGAGGTTGATGTCGTCGAGCGCGGCCTCGACCTCGTCGAGCAGGTAGAAGGGCGAAGGCCGGGCCCGGAAGATCGCGAACAGGAAGGCCAGCGCGGTCAGCGCGCGCTCTCCGCCGGAGAGAAGGGACAGCCGCTTCACGCGCTTGCGGCCGGGACGGGCCTCGATCTCGATCCCGGTGGCGAGCAGGTCACCGGGGTCGGTCAGCGTGATCCGCCCCTCGCCACCGGGGAACAGCTGCGAGAACAGCGTGGTGAACTCCTGGGCGACGTCCCGGAACGCCCCGTCGAAGATCTCCACGACCTTGCGGTCGACGTCGCGGACGACCTGCTGGAGGTCGCGGCGGGCCGCCTGCACGTCCTCGATCTCTCGCCGCATGAAGTCGTGCCGCTCCTGGAGCTCGCGGTACTCCTCGGAGGCCACCAGGTTGACCCGACCGAGGAGGCCCAGCCGCCGGGCCACCAGGTCGGACCGCTTCCGGAGCGCGGCGGCGGTGTCGTCCTCGGCGAGCTCGGCCACGGCCTCGGCTGGGGCGCGGCCGTGACCCTCGCGGAGGACCCGTTCGGCCTCGCCGACCCGGCGATCGATGTCGCGGCGAGCTTGTTCCTGCTCGTCATACTCGTCCCGGAGCCGCTGGAGGAACTCCGCGGCCTCTCGCCAGGCCCGGTTCGCCTCGGCCTCCGAGGCCCGGAGCTCCGATACCGA
>DASQWG010000279.1:0-3683 GCA_035640375.1 Actinomycetota bacterium | reverse complement strand
CGCGGCGCGGGCGGCGGGGGCGGCACGGTGGTGGGGATCCTCCCCGGGGACGACCGGCTCGGCGCCAGCGAGCACCTCACGGTGGCCCTCCCGACCGGGATGGGCGAGGCCCGCAACGCGATCATCGCCCGGGCGGCGGATGCCGTCATCGCGGTGGGCGGCGAGTGGGGGACGCTGTCGGAGATCGCCCTGGCCAGGAAGATGGGGAAACCGGTGGTGGTGCTGCGGTCGTGGGAGCTCGGCCCCCGGGCTCAGGGGGTCACCGGCGCTTCCACGCCGGCCGAAGCCGTGGCCGCGGTCCTCGAGCTCCTGCGATAAGCGGCCGGGGGCGCGGCGATCAGACCGGGCGGAGCATGCCGTCGCGGACGTCCCGGCTCCAGAAGGTGGTCATGCACCGCTCACAGACCACGAAATCGGTGGCCCGCCGGAAGGGGACCCGCAGGTCACCGATGACCACGATCCCGTCGGGGAGCATGCGCGAGGCCAGGGGGGTCCCGCACTCGGTGCACCTCGGCGCGGGGACGGCCGTGGGCCAACCGGACATCTCAGACCGACCGTACACCGCGGAGCGCGGTCGCGCCAGTCGGAAGTCCGGCCGTCGGCCCGGCTACCGGCCCAGGGCCGCCCGGGCCAGCCCGACCACCGCCCCCCGCTCCACGGGCGGCAGACCCACCCACAGGAGGACCGGCACGTACCCCGCCGAGGCCGCCACGGCGGTGCCCGCCAGATCGACCGGCCACGACGCCCCGCCGAGGGCGACGTGCGCGGCCGCTCCCAGGAGGAGGCCCACCCCCGCCGGGATCAGCAGGCGGGCGTAGTCGCGATCGAACGGCTGGATCCGCACGTACCGCCACACCAGCCACAGGCGGGCCAGCTTCGACAGGACCATCGTCAGCGCGCCGGCGATGGCGGCGCCCTCCATCCCGAGCCCCAGGCCGCCGATCAGGAGCACCGCGGCGCCGATGTCGAAGGCCACCGAGGCCGCGTAGACCACCAGGTCCCAGCCGGTCCGTCCCACCATGATCAGGACGAAACCGACGGTCCCGGTGGCCACGTTGACCAGCTGGCCCAGGAGCAGGATCAGCAGCGCGGTCCGGCCGGCGCCGAACTCCGAGCCGAACAGGCGGAGCGCCGAGGCCGGGGCCACCGCGAGCACCACGAACAGCGGAAGCGTGGCGGCCATCGTCCACCTGGTGATCTGCTTGAAGAGTCGGTCGAGCTTGTGGCGCTCGCCCCTGGCGTGCAGATCCGCCACGAAGGGGCTGAACATCAGCGACACCGAGATGATGAACAGCAGGATCACCTGGGCCGCTCGAGCGGCGGCTGCGTACACGCCGGTCTCGGCTGCCGGCGCAAAGCTGGCCAGTACGAACAGGTCCGTCCAGAACAGGAGCTGGGAGAAGAGCGCCGCCGGAGCCCGGGGGGTTCCGTACCGAAGGAGCCCTCGAACCTCGCCGGGCTCGGTCGCCTGGCGGCCGAACCCGGCCGTCTCCCGGTGCCACAGCCAGGCCGCGCCCGCCGTCGCCAGGAGCCATGACACCGAATAGGCGAGCGCGGTGATTCCCACCGACCGGGCGGCCAGCCACCCGAGCAGGATCAGCGCGAGCCATCCCAGCGGTTGACCCATCCAGAACACGTAGAGCGTGTGCCGCATCACCTTCAGTCCTCTGGTCCCTCCGAGGTAGACCTGGACCAGGGCCACGAACGGGATGGCCAGCGCACCGGCCCGGAACGCGTCGGTCGCCGCTCCCACCTCGTCCGCGGCGAACGCGCGGGCTAGCGGCTCGGCGAGGAGGAACACCAGGGCGGCCACCGCGAGGCTGGCCACCGAGGCGATCACGGCAGCGCGCGACACGATGGCCCGCACGGTGGCGCGCCGGTCCCGCCCCACCTCGATGGCCACGCGGCGAACCGCGGCCATGTCCATCCCCACGCGCGAGAAGTAGCCGAGCACGAGAGCGCCCTGGGTGGCCAGCGTGACCACTCCGAACGCGGCGGGACCCTGGACCCGGGTGATCAGGACCTGCGTGGCGAACGTGGCCAGGATGGCCACCACGAGGCCGACGGCGCTCTGTCCCGTCCCGGCCAGGATGGTCCGTTCGTCCCCGAACCGCTCGACCGGGAGGACCTGCTCGACCGCGGCCCGGAGCCGCCCCGCCCGCCGGCGGTCGCTATTCGAGGTAGCCAAGGCCGCGGAGGTGCTCCTCCACCTCCAGCGCCTCGTCCTCGGCCAGCCCGGTGGTGGCGTCGCCGCCCGCTTCGCCCTCGCGAACCCCGGCGGCGGCCACCGTGGCCTCGTCCCCGACGACCGCGGACAGCACCTGCCCGTCATGCTTGACCGAGGCGGGCACCCCCAGCGCGGCGAGGATCGTGGGCGCCATGTCAATCAGCAGGGCCGGCTCGGCGAACGCATCCGGCCGCACCTGCGGTCCGCTGGCGGCGATGACCCCGTCCATCCGGTGGTCGCCGGAGAGCCAGTCGGCGGCCTCGACCATCGACTTGGCGTGGGTCAGGCTGTAGAGGGGCGCGGGCTCCAGGAGGATGTCCGGGGCCGTCTCGGCGTGCCGGCCCGTGAACACGTCCTCGCGGCGGAGCACTCGGCGGAACGGCTTCTTCCCGGTGGCGGGGTCCGTGAACCCGTCGAGGGCGTCCATGACCCGGTCGCGGGCGGCCTCGAACTCACCGGGGTCGACGATGCCGTCCGGCTCCCGGCCGGCCATGTTGATCGACACCCCCTCGCCGGTTGAACGCACGGACGTGTACGCCACGGTCCTCTGCCAGTTGACCGACTGCGGAAGCGAGATCCGGCCGTGGAGACCGAGGACGTCGTACACCTTCCGAGCGACGGTCCGCATGGGACCCCACTGCATCGGACCGAACACGGCCTTCGACGCGGCGAACCGCAGGAGTCCCAGGTGCTCCAGGAGGCGGTCCATGTGCAGCGCCCGCGTGCAGGACTGGAAGCCGTGGTCCGACACGAACAGGACCAGGTCGTCGCCCCCGGCGCGCTCGAGGATCCGGCCGAGGGCATCGTCGAGGCGCCGGTACACGTCCCGGACCTTCTCCGCCAGCGGTTGGCGGGACAGCGAAGCGAAGTCGGGGTGGTCGGGCGCCACGTACTTGTCGAGGCAGTGCTGGACCCGGTCCGTGGCCACGTAGATCAGCGCAGCGAACCGCCAGTCGGTCGTGTCGAGGAGATGGAGGTTCGCCCGGGTCCTGGCCTCGGTGAGCTCCCGGGCCTCCTGGAGGAAGGGCTCGGGCCGATTCCGGAACGTGGTCCACGACATCCCGTTGATCGGGAATGGCGTCCCTGCCCTCTCCAGGTCGCCGGCCAACGACTCTGGGTGCGTGAACGGTCGCCACTTCGGAAGGACCCCGCCGGCCACGAGCTTCCCCTCGATCCGAGGCGGAGGGAACGTCAGCGGCAGGTTCGTCATCACCGTGGTGCAGCCGGCCGCCGTCAGGTCGGCCAGCATCGTCTTCTCCTTGATCGAGCGATAGGTCACGGGGAGGTTCTTCCGGACCCCCAGCTCCTTCTCGAAGATGTCGTAGACCCCGTGGTTCGAGGGTTCCACGCCGGTCAGGAACGACGGCCAGGCCGCCCAGGAGTGGTTGGGGGTCGTGGAACGCAGGACGCCTCTGGCGCCCCGGTCGATCAGCGAACGGAGGTTGGGGAGCAGCCC
>DASQWG010000278.1:0-3012 GCA_035640375.1 Actinomycetota bacterium | reverse complement strand
GGTGGATACCAATCGAGCTGTGCTGATCGCCCCCGACGGCACGACCATAGAGCTACCGCAGATGGCGAAGATCGATCTGGCCGATGCCATCTGGGACCAGGTGGCTCCTGAGCTTGAAAGAGAAGGTGAGGAGGCCCCGTGAGCAGCAAACGCTGGAGGTTCACGTCGGAGTCGGTGACGGAGGGTCACCCCGACAAGATGGCCGACCAGATCAGCGACGCGATCCTCGACGCCATCATCGCCGAGGACCCGACTGGCCGGGTGGCCTGCGAGACGCTGCTCACGACCGGACTGGTGGTCGTGGCCGGGGAGATCACCACCACCGCCTACGTGGAGATCCCCAAGATCGCCCGGGAGACGATCTGCTCCATCGGCTACGACCGTGAGTCGTACGGGTTCGACGGCAACACCTGCGGGGTGATGGTGTCGATCGATGAGCAGTCACCCAACATCGCCCAGGGGGTCAACTCGGCACTCGAGCGGCGCTCCGGTGGCTCGGCCGACGACATCCTCGACTCCGTCGGCGCCGGCGACCAGGGGATGATGTTCGGCTACGCCTGCGACGATACGGCCGACCTCATGCCGATGCCGATCTGGCTGGCCCACCGTATGGCCCACCGCCTCTCCGAGGTCCGCAAGGCCGGGGTCATGCCCTACCTCCGGCCGGACGGGAAGACGCAGGTGACGATCGAATACGAGGGGAACCGGCCCATCCGGCTTGACACCGTGCTGATCTCGACGCAGCACCAGCCGGGGATCGACGCCGAGACGCTCCTCAAGCCCGACCTGCGCGACCACGTCATCCGGCCGCTCCTACCGCCCGAGTTCGCCGACGACGACTTCCAGCTGCTGTGCAACCCGACGGGCACGTTCGAGCTCGGCGGCCCCCACGCCGACACCGGCCTGACCGGGCGCAAGATCATTGTCGACACGTACGGCGGCATGGCCCGCCACGGCGGCGGTGCCTTCTCCGGGAAGGACCCGACGAAGGTCGACCGCTCCGCCGCCTACGCCACCCGCCAGGCGGCCAAGGCGGTGGTAGCTGCTGGTCTAGCCTCGCGTTGTGAGGTCCAGGTCGCCTACGCCATCGGCAAGGCCCGACCGGTGTCGGTCCTCGTCGAGACCTTCGGCACGCACGAGATCGACCCCGACAGGCTCCCCGGCCTGATCCTGGACCACTTCGACCTGCGCCCCGCCGCCATCATCGACAAACTCGACCTGCGCCGGCCGATCTACCGCAAGACCGCGGCCTACGGGCACTTCGGCCGGAAGGGGTTCTCCTGGGAGGAGACCGACCGGGCCGAGGACCTCCGCCGCGCCTTCGAGTAGGCGGCGGTTCGCGTCGTGAGCTCGTGATACAAGAACCGATGCCTGCCGAGGCGCGTCGAAAGAGCGGATCCCGGAGCCCAACTCGATTGACCGTGACCGACCCGAGTGTTCGGCGAAGAATCGCTGCGAGTGGTCTGCTCGCGGCCTTCCTCGCTGTGGCGTGCGCGTCGTCCGCTCAACCCGAATCAGTGCGAAGCCCCGCCGGGGCAACCGTCTCTCCTCCCGACACCGTCGCCTCCCCTTCCCCGGAGGCGGTCTCGGCGCCGGAGGGCCCGCCGCGATTCGACGGGCGGATCTCGCCGCTGCCCGCCTGGCTTCGTGACCAGATGTTGGGAACCACCTGGAAGCCCGGATGCCCCGTCACCCTGGCGGACCTCCGGCTGCTGCGCTTCAACTACTGGAACTTCCACGGCGAGGTCGCCCGCGGCCCGATGGTGGTGCACGAGGACGTCGCGCGGGACGTCCTGTGGGTCTTCCGGCGGCTGTTCCGGGCCCGGTTCCCCATCAAGCGAGTGGTCCTGGCGCGGGAGTTCGTCCCGGAGGAGTTCGAGCCGGTGACGTACACGCGCCGAAGCACGACCGCTGCGTTCAATTGCCGCTCGGTGATCCTTCCGAGCGGACCGACGGGAGAGTTCTCGAACCACTCGTACGGCATGGCCGTCGACATCAACCCCATTCAGAATCCGTACGTCACCGCCGACGGGTTCTATCGCACCCGAGCGTCGCGCCCGTACATCGACCGAAGCCGACGGCTCAAGGGGATGATCCACCACGGGGACGTAGTGGTGCGGGCCTTCGCCGCGATCGGGTGGACGTGGGGCGGCCATTGGAGCGGCGACAAGGACTACATGCACTTCGACGTCCGGGCCTGACCGCGCTTTGAGACCCGTATCGCCGAGGTCGGGATGAGCGGTCGCCCCGTTGCGGTGTGCGTCGATCTCCCTCGCCTCGAGCTGGACCGGCCCTTCACGTACCTCGCCCCAACGGGTGCCGGGCCCGGCAACCTCGTCTCGGTTCCCTTCCACGGGCGAACCGTGAAGGGCTGGATCTTGGGGGGCACGGACGAGGTGCCCCAGCGGGTGCTTCCCGTCCGAAGGGTGCTGTCGGCCATCCCCCTGTTCGACGAGCGCCTCCTTTCTCTGTACCGCTGGATGGCCGAGCGCTACGTGGTTCCCCTGGCCACGGTGATCGGCCGGGCCCACCCGCCTCGCGTGGCCGGCGAGGAGGAGGGGTGGACCATGGTGGATCCCCCGACAGAACCCCGCCCCGAGAGGGAGAGCGTGCTCGCCTCGTACGGGGGCGGCGATCGCCTTCGGGACGCGACGCGAGACGGAGGGGGATCGTTCCTCGTCCGGCCGCTCCCCGACGAGGAGGCCGCGGTGTGCGTCGAGGCGGTGGGGGCGTGCCTGGCGAACGGGCGGGACGCTTCGGTGGTGGTCCCGGAGGCGGAGCCCCTTCCGTACACCGCCCGTGCCGTCGCGGAGGCCTTTCCCCGGAGCACGCTCCTGTTCGTGGGAGGAGACCCCCGAGAGCGGTACCGAGCCTGGCTGGACGTCCTGTCCGGACGCTACCGAGTGGTGGTCGGCACCCCGCCGGCGGTGTTCGCTCCGCTCAGGCGCCTTGGCCTGGTGTGGGTGAATCGGGAGGCCCATCCCGGTCACCGGGAGGAGCGGGCGCCCTACC
>DASQWG010000277.1:0-2268 GCA_035640375.1 Actinomycetota bacterium | reverse complement strand
GCAGCGAATCTCGCCGAGGACGGGGACACGGGCCGTGCGGATGTTCGCTCGCACCCAAGACGGCTCCACCGCGACCGTCCCGTCCGGCCGCGGCGCCGCGGCGAACTCGCCGAACAGCTGCTTCACTCGCGACTGCGCCAGTACGGCGTCGCCATGCCGGAACACCGGGGTCTCCCCGGGTGCACGGACGCGAACCCGGGTGCCGGCGGACAGGCGGACCGCCTTCTCGACGCGAGCGGACGGCGTCCCGTCGCGAGGGACGATCAACAGGTAGCGCGGCCGGTCGATCCCCAGCCGCCGGCCGACGCCGACCGGCACCATGACCTCATGCGCGCCGACGAGCTCGTCATCGAGCACACCCTCCACCTCGAGCGATGTGCCGCCGAACACGACGGCGCTGCCGGGACCGAGGTCGTGGAGCTGCGCGAAGGTCCGGCCCAGTAACGCTCCTCGGAGGCCCGTGACCACGGGCCGGTCGGCCGGCGGCACGAAGGCGGCATAGGAGCGGCGGGCGATCGAGGCGACCTCGACGGGGATCCCGAACCCCGTGGGTGGCCGGCCGGTTCGGCCCCCCTGGTCGCGCCATCGGTCCATCCAGGCGATCCCGCTGTGGACCGTGCTGACCTTTTGTACCGACCGCAGCCTGCGGACCGCGGCAGCGTACCTGTCGGGGAGCCGCCCCGGCGTCCACGCCAGGAGCGTCGACACCGGCGCCTCGCCGACCACGGTGTCCTCGCGGCGGGGGGGTCCCCCCGGCGCGTCGTGGATCCCTGGTGCCGGGAGGGCCAGGAGGAGGGCGGCTCCCACGACGGCGCCCGCCGCGAACGCCGCGACGGTCGCGGCGGCACGCCTCACACTGGTCCCATCGACTCGGCCGTCCGAAGAAGGGCTTGGAGGTCGAACCCTCCCCCGCGGAGGGAGCGGTACACGCGGCTCTCCACCCACTCGAGCTCGCCTCGGGCAGGCGAGTACCGGCCGTCGACGCCACGGACCCGCACGGCCACCACCTCCGCCTCCAGCGGGGGCGGCAGGCCGACTCCCGCCGCCTGGAACAGCTGAAGCCCGCCGCCGTCCAGTTCGGCGCCGGGCCGGCGGAAGTGGAACGTTACCCCCGACGGATCGATGGTGGCCGCGGTCAGCCGGTACTCCGCCGGGAGGTGTGCGGGCAGCAGCGCGTACGGCGCAGCCGCCATGGCCTCGTCGAGCGTTACCCGGCCGAGCTCGGCAGCGGGGATCGGGGCCCCCCGACCGGGGAGCGATGCCGCCACCTCGAGGAGCCGTGGCCGAGGGAGATTCGACTCGAGGATCACGGTCCGGTCCCGGTCCCGAACGAAGACGCGGCGGCCGGCGGTCGCCGTGGCCGGTTCGTAGTACGCCACCCCGCCGTCGCCGAGCCTCGCTCGTTCGGCGGCGACCCCTGGCAGGGCAGGCGATTCCCTCCGATCGATCGGGGATCGCACCAGGAGCCACGACAGGCCTTCGGCGTACGAGAGCACCATCTCGGTGGCGGTCCTGCCGGCACGGTAGGGATCGAGCCCCGCGGCCTCGGCCGGCGTCGGCACCTCGCCGGCGATCTCCTCGAACGGCGCCTCGCAGAACCCGAGGTCGCGAGCCGGACCGGTGCCGGTGAACGGGGTCCAGCCGGGCCCGGGGCCGCGGCTCAGCGAGCGGGCCTCGGCCCTGAACACCGCGCGTCCCGAGGCGGTCCGAACCTCGTACGAGAGCGGGAACCACGATCCCGTCTCCAGCGTCACCAGAACGCGATCGTGGGGGAGGAAGGGACGCCACACCCCACCGGCGTGGAGGAAGGCGAACAGCGGTGTGGCGTCCCGGTATGCGAGCTCCACGACGACCCCCGGCCGTCCCAGGACCTCGGCCTCCCCTCGTACCCGGACCCGTTCGCTCCCGGCCAGCGACCGGACCGGCAAGACGATGTCCGTCGGAAGGATGGCCTGACCGTCGAACGGCGGCCGGCCCCTGTCCGTCCGGAGGTCCCGTCCTCCGACGGCACAGGCGGGGAGGGCCTCCCGTGGACAGCCGCGTGGCTGGTCCAGCATCCACCGATCCTCGGCCACGGCCAGCACGATGTTGTTCCTGGGCCAGGCAGCGCTGGGGTAGGCCGTCCGATCCGTGATCCGAGCGCGGAACCGTTCGGGCGAGCGGAAGGCCACCTCGGCGGTGAACGTCCGCCGCGGGACGTTCGGGTGGAAGCCGAGCTCGACGATGTGGAACGAGGCCCGATATGAGGTGACCTCGGTGGAGGCCTCG
>DASQWG010000276.1:0-4056 GCA_035640375.1 Actinomycetota bacterium | reverse complement strand
CGGTACGGGCTTCAACTTCCCCTACTACCCCGAGGATGCTGAGGTCGTGGCCATCGAGCCCGATCCGGAGATGCGCCGGCTGGCCGAGCCTCGGGCCAGCGAGCACAGGGTCGACCTCCGAGCTGCCCCCGGTGAGCGCCTCCCGTTCCCCGACGCCTCGTTCGACACCGTGGTCTCCAGCGGGGTGTTCTGCTCGGTCGACGACGCGAGGGCTTCGGTCCGAGAGGTCCACCGGGTCCTCCGCCCGGGCGGGGAGCTCCGGTTCAGCGAGCACGTCCGGGGCCGGAGCGCGGCCCGCCGGCTGATGCAGCGCGCCCTTGACCCGCTCCACTACCGGGCGTTCCGGTGCCACATCGGCCGGGACACGCTTCGGCTGTTCCGGGATGCCGGCTTCGAGCTCGTGGAGCTCGAGCATCCTCGCCACGCTGACGTTCTCGGCGTGGCCCGGAAGCGGTAGCCGCTACCAGCCGCGGGTCTGGAGGAGGCCCTCCTCGCCGAGCTCGGCGATGTCGAGGCCGCGCATCGGCTCGCCGAGCCCGCGGGAGACCTTGGCCAGGATCTCGGGGTCCTGGTAATACGTGGTGGCCTCGACGATGGCCCGCGCGCGCGAGGCCGGGTCGTCGGACTTGAAGATCCCCGAGCCGACGAAAACCCCGTCCACGCCGAGCTGCATCATCAGGGCGGCATCGGCCGGCGTGGCCAGGCCGCCGGCGGCAAAGTTGACCACCGGGAGCGAGCCGGTCGAGGCGACCTGTCGCACCAGCTCCAGCGGCGCCCCGAGCTCCTTGGCCGCCGACAGGAGCTCGTCTTGCCGCATCCCCTTCAGGCGGGCCATCTGCGAGGTGATCGTGCGGACGTGGCGGACGGCTTCGACCACGTTGCCGGTGCCGGCCTCGCCCTTGGTCCGGATCATGGCGGCGCCCTCGGCGATCCGCCGCAGGGCCTCCCCGAGATCGCGGGCTCCGCACACGAACGGCACGGTCAGCTGCCACTTGTCGATGTGGTGGGCCTCGTCGGCGGGCGTCAGGACCTCGGACTCATCCACGTAGTCGACCCCGAGCGCCTGGAGGATCTGGGCCTCCACGAAGTGGCCGATCCGGCACTTCGCCATGACCGGGATCGAGACCGCGTCCATGATCTCCCGGACCTTGGTCGGGTCGGCCATGCGAGCCACGCCGCCCTCGGCCCGGATGTCCGCCGGGACCCGCTCCAGGGCCATCACCGCCACCGCCCCGGCCTCCTCGGCGATCGTGGCCTGCTCCGCGGTGGTGACGTCCATGATCACGCCGCCCTTGAGCATCTCGGCCAGCCCCGACTTCACCCGGAAGGTTCCGGTCTCCTTGTCCATCGTGCCCCTCCTGCCGGCGCGCCCCGCGCCGCTCCGTTCAGGATACGGCGGGACCGGCCGGGGCGTCCGAGGCCTAGAACTCGGGGGGCGCGGGGGCGTCCGTCGGGAACAGCTCCACCCAGGTCTGCCCGGGCGCCAGCGGGATCTCGTTCCCCCGGCGGTCGAGAAGCTCGGTCGAGCCCTCCTCCGATTCCCGGCGCCATTCCCCCTCGATCACCCTGCCGTTCCGGAAGACCAGCAGGTCGCCCCGGCCGAGCACGTCGTAGGTCGGCACGGGGTTGCCGGCCACGTCGACCTGGTTCGTCAGCTCGCGATCGACCAACAGGACCACGACGTTGGCGGCCGTGACCGGCGAGCCGTCCTCGAGGCGGTGCATCTCGTCGTCGTGGAAGCGCAGATAGAGGTCCTGGTTGCTCCGGAACTTCCAGAACACGTTGGCCACCGGGGAGAAATTCAGGTTGACCTGGCGGCCACGTCCGGCCTCGTCGGGAACCTCCTCGTCGAAGGCGAAGGCGTCCGCGGGTGGGTCGCCGGTCGACTCCCCGAAGTCACGGAGCGCCTCGGTCGAGGTGAACACGTCGTGTGGCGCCTCGCGGCTCTCGTCACGAGGACACGTCTCCTCCTCGAAGTTGCAATTGATCTGCTCGATTTCCGCCTCTTCCAGCGCCCGGACCGTGCCCCCCGCGCTGCCCGCGTGGGCGAACAGCGGGTCACCGTACTGCTGGAGGACTACCGGATCGACCGGACGGGCGCTTCGGATCGGGCCGATGCGGTCGGCGTCGCGGCAGTGGTACACCACGATGAACCGCGAGATGCCGCCCTCGGCCTCCTGCTCGTAGATCACGTCGGCCTCGGCCAGACCCATCTGTGGACGAGCCTCCGGCGAGTTCTCGATCTTCACCGCCAGCACCCTGCGCTCGAGCAGCGACTCGTCGTCGGCCTCAAGGCCCGTCAGCGGGCACGGCTCCGGCTCCCCGCTGACGAGCGGGATGTCGATGATCGGCTCGCCCTCCTCTCGGGTGAGCAGGCGATAGCCGACGAAGGTCCCACCCAGCAGGACCAGGACCGACAGGATCCCGATCACGGTCTTCCCTCGAGTTCCGAGCGCCACGGGCGTCCTCCTACGGTTCGTTCGGAGATGGGCTGAACGATCCCACGAGCGGGGATCGGGACAGCAGTCTACATCTCTTCCAGCGCCCTGATCCGGTCTTCGATCGGCGGATGGGTGGAGAACAGCCGCTCGACCCGGCTGTAGCCCTCGCCGACGGCCCGCGACGGTTGGCTGAACCACAGGTGGGCCGTGGCGTCGTTGGCCACCCGCATCGTGTTCGTGGAGCCGGCGATTTTCCGGAGCGCCGCCGCGAGCCCCGGCGGGTATCGCGTCAGGAGGGCCCCATCCGCGTCGGCGAGGTACTCGCGCCGCCGGGACACGGCGAACCGGATCAGCTGGGCCGCCAGTGGCGCCAGGATCATCGCCACCAGTGCCAGGACCAGGAAGATGGCGTTGCCGCCTCCCCCGCCGCCGCGATCACGACCTCGACCGCCGCCCCAGAAGAGCCCCCACCGCATCCATCCGGCCAGCAGCACCACCACGCCCACCAGCGTCGCGGTCAACGTCCCCACCAGGACGTCGCGGTTCTTCACGTGCGAGAGCTCGTGCGCGATCACGCCCTCGAGCTCGACCCGGTTCAGCGTCTCCAGCAATCCCTCGGTCACCGCGATTGAGGCGTGCTCTGGGTTCCGGCCTGTGGCGAAGGCGTTGGGCGCCTGCTCGGGGATCACGTAGATCGCCGGCACGGGCATCCCGGCCGCGATGCACAGTCCCTCCACGATGTTGTGCAGCTTCGGGTACTGTTCCCGGCTGGCCGGCCGAGCCCGACTCACCCGGAGCACCAGCTTGTCGCCGTACAGGTACGAGGACCACGAGCCGATCACTGCGATGACCAGCGCCAGCACCAGCCCGACCGGGCCGGCCTCGAACAGGTAGCCGAACAGATAGCCGATCCCCGCCGCGAGAACCAGAACGCCGAGCACGAGTGCGACGGAGCGCCACTTGTTGCGAGCGATCTGCTCGTACACGGGCTAGAGGTCGACGGCCACCGCGCCCCGCGAGTCCTCCTCGGCCTCGAAGAACTCCCGCTGCCGGAACCGGCCCAGCCGGGCCACGATCAGCGAGGGGAACTGCTCGATCAGCGTGTTGAACCGCATGACTTGGTCGTTGTAGAACTGCCGAGCGAAGGCGATCTTGCTCTCGGTCGAGGTCAACTCCTCCTGCAGCGCCAGAAAGTTCTCGTTGGCTCGAAGCTGCGGATAGGCCTCGGCTACCGCCAGCAACCGGCCCAGGCTCCTGGTGATCTCGGTCTCGGCCTGGGCCTGGTCGGCCACGGTCCCGGCCTCGATGGCCCGGGTCCGCGCCCGGGTCACCTGCTCGAACAGCTCCCGCTCGTGGGTGGCGTATCCCTTGACGGTCTCGATCAGGTTCGGGATCAGGTCGTAGCGGCGCCGGAGCTGGACGTCGATCCCCGACCAGGCGTTCTCGACCCGGTTCCGGTGCCGGACCAACTGGTTGAACACCAGGATCCCGTACAGGAGCACGACCCCGATGACGCCGAGGGTGATCCACAGGCCGAGCATGGTGGCGGCATGGTAGCAGGCTGCCTCCGGCCGGCTACGCGGCCGCCCGAGCCGACGCGGGGACCGCCGCGGCG
>DASQWG010000275.1:0-3466 GCA_035640375.1 Actinomycetota bacterium | reverse complement strand
ATCCACACCTTGCCGCCCCGGCGGATGTGCCGGGTCATGGCCACCCGCGCGGCCTCGATCTGCCGGTTGCTGATCCATCCCGGCTCCATGGCCACCAGGCCGTAGTCGCCGAAGTGCACGTCGGTGCCGCCCTTGGCCTTGCCGCGCATCCGGCCCCGCTGCTGCTTCCGATGCTTGACCTTCTTCGGCTGCAGCATCAGGCCTTCCCTTCCACAGGACCGTCTGGGCCCTCGCTGCCCTCTGGGCCCTCGGCGGACTCTTGCGGAGGGCCCGAGGGGCCCTCGGAGGGAACACCTCTTGTTCCCGAAGAGGGTCCCGAGGGCTCACCAGCGGTGTCGGGCGTCTCCGAGGGTTCCTCGGAGACCGGTTCGCCTGCCGTGGGGGCGTCGTCCTCGACGGCGCCGCGGCGGGCGGCGGAGGCGTCCCGCTCCTCGACGTCCGGAGCGGAGACTTCGGCCATCTCCTTCGGATCGGTGATCAGCGCGCCGGTGGAGGCCCCGGTGGGCCCGACGGGATACCCGGCCATGGCCCGGGCCCGGGCGCGCTCGGTCTCCACCTCCTCCGAGGGGATCTCGTCGCCCTGGTACACCCACACCTTCACCCCGATCCGGCCGAAGGTCGTCTTGGCCTCGGAGAAGCCGTAGTCGATCTTCGCCCGGAGCGTGTGGAGCGGGACCCGCCCCTCCCGGTACCACTCCCGGCGAGACATCTCGATGCCCCCCAGGCGGCCGGAGCACTGGACGCGAACGCCGAGGGCTCCGGCCCGCATCGCGGTCTGCACGGCCCGGCGCATGGCCCGGCGGAACGACACCCGCCCCTGGAGCTGCTCGGCCACCCCCTGCGACAGCAGCTGGGCGTCGGTCTCCGGACGGGATTCGGTGGCGGCCTGGTTCATGTCTTCCACCTTGACGTCCACGCGCTTGGCCGTCATCCGCTCGAGGTCCTTGCGGACCCGGTCAACCTCGGCGCCCTTCCGGCCGATCACGATCCCGGGACGGGCCGTGCGGATATACACCTGGATCTGGTCACCCTTCCGCTCGATGTCGATGCCAGAGATGCCCGCGCGCGACAGGTGCAGCCGGATGTAGTCGCGGATGGCGATGTCCTCGTGGAGCGCGGTTCGGTAGTCGTCCTTGCCGGCGTACCACCGCGACTTCCAGGGATAGATCACGCCGAGGCGGAACCCGTACGGGTTAACTTTCTGCCCCAACCCGGCTCACCTCCCCTACCGACTCCACGACCACAGTGATGTGGCTGGTCCGCTTGCGGACTCGAGTGGCCCGTCCGAGGGCCCGGGGACGCCACCGCTGGAGCGTGGGCCCCTCGTCCACGAACGCCCGGGCCACGAACAGGTTGTCGGCCACCACGCCCGGGTTCTGCTCGGCGTTGGCGATCGCCGAGTCGAGCACCTTGCGGACAGGCACCGCGGCGCCGAGGTTGGAGAACTGCAAGATGCGCCGAGCCTCTCGAGCCGGACGGTTCCGGATCAGGTCGACGACCCGCCGCGCCTTCCGCGGCGAGACCCTGACGAATCGTGCCTTCGCTCGTGCCTCCATCGCTCCCTACTTCAACGAGGTGCTGCGCTCGGTGTGATGCCCGTGGGTCCGGAACACCCGGGTCGGGGCGAACTCGCCGAGCTTGTGCCCCACCATGGCCTCGGTGATGAACACGGGGACGTGCTTCCGCCCGTCATGCACGGCGATGGTGTGGCCCACCATCTCCGGGATGATCGTGGAGCGCCGTGACCACGTTCGGATCACCCGCTTCGCGCCGCGCCTGTTCATGTCGTCGACCTTCTCCAGCAGGTGATCGTCGACGAACGGCCCCTTCTTCACCGACCTCGGCATCAGACGAGCTCCCTGATCTCCATCAGCTGCGTCCCTTCTTCCTCCGTCGCCGCACGATGTAGCGGTCCGACGACTTGCCCTTCCTCCGGGTCCGGCCCTCCGTCTTTCCCCACGGGGAGGTGGGGTGACGGCCGCCCGACGACTTGCCCTCGCCGCCGCCGAGCGGATGGTCCACCGGGTTCATGGCCACGCCCCGTACGGACGGCCGAACCCCCTTCCAGCGGGTCCGGCCCGCCTTACCCTTGGCGATCAGCTCGTGCTCCGGGTTCCCCACCGAACCGATCGAGGCCCGGCAGGCCAGCTCGACCAGTCGCATCTCGCCGGACGGCAACCTGAGCTGGGCGAAGCGGCCCTCCTTGGCCACGACCTGGACCGAGGAGCCGGCGGAGCGAGCCATCTTGGCGCCCTGCCCCGGCCGCAGCTCCACCGCGTGGACCACGGTGCCCACAGGGATGTTCGCCAGCGGGAGGGCGTTGCCCGGGCGGATGTCCGCTCCGGGGCCGGACATCAGCCGATCCCCCTGCCGGAGGCCCTGCGGCGCAAGGATATAGCGCTTCTCGCCATCCGCGTAATGAAGGAGCGCGATCCGGGCGCTCCGGTTCGGGTCGTACTCGAGGTGGGCCACCCTCGCCGGCACCCGGTCCTTGTCCCGGCGGAAGTCGATCACGCGGTACCGGCGCTTGTGCCCGCCGCCGCGATGGCGCGTGGTAATTCTGCCGTGGGCGTTCCGCCCGGCCTTCTTCGTGACCTTCTTGACCAAACCGCGCTGGGGTCGATCCCTGGTGATCTCGGAGAAGTCCGAGACCGAGGACCCTCGCCGTCCTGGCGTCGTCGGCTTGTACTTCCTCAGCGCCACGTCATCCCTACTTCTGCTCGAAGATCTCGATCGAGTCGCCCTCGGCCAGCGTGACCACGGCCAGCTTCTGGTCGGGGCGCTTCCCCTTCGTGTACCGGTACCGCTTCTCCTTGCCCTTGCGGTTCATCGTGTTGACGCTCACCACCCGGACGTTCCAGATGGCCTGCACGGCCTCCTTGATCTCGCTCTTGTTCGACCGCGGGTCGACCAGGAACATGTACCGGTTCAGCTCCAGCCCGGCGTAGGACTTCTCCGAGACCATGGGCCGGATGATCACGTCGCGCGGGCTCTTCACGACGTCACCGCCTCCAGCGCATCCTTGGTGAACAGCACCCAGTCCGCGTAGAGCACCTCGTGCGTCCCGAGGTTCCCCGGGTAGCACATCCGCACGTTCGGCAGGTTGCGGAACGACTTCTCCACCACGGGCTCGGGACCGCCGAGGACGACAAGGATCTGTCCGCCCAGCTCCAGGGCATCGAGGACGTCCAGGGCCGCCTTCGTGCTGGGCTCGTCGAACGACAGGCCGTCCACCACGCGCAGGCGCTCCTCACGGGCAGCCGTCGTCAGCGCCGACCGCAAGGCCAGCCGCTTCATCTTCTTCGGGACCCGCACCGAGTGATCCCGCGGCTTGGGGCCGTGAGCGACGCCACCGCCGATCCAGATCGGCGAGCGGATCGAGCCGTGCCGGGCTCGGCCGGTGCCCTTCTGTCGCCACGGCTTCCGGCCGCCGCCGGAGACCTCGGCCCGGGTCTTGGTCGAATGG
>DASQWG010000274.1:0-2134 GCA_035640375.1 Actinomycetota bacterium | reverse complement strand
CGAGGATGGGCGCGTCCGCCCACACCCCGGCGGCACGGGGCGTGCTCGAGCGACTGGGGATCGGCCACCGGCTCGACCATCTCCCCGACCAGCTGTCGGGCGGAGAACAGCAGCGGGCCGCCATCGCCCAGCTGCTGGTCTCCGGGGCCACGATCATCCTCTCCGACGAGCCCACCGCCGAGCTCGACGAGGCCTCCGGACGAGCCTTCCTCGAGGCCATCGGGGGCCTCCGGGAGACGACGTTCGTCCTGGCGACGCACGACCCGAACGTGTGGCGGCGTGCCGACGAGGTCGTGGCGCTCGACCACGGCCGTATCCGACCCCGTGCCACTCGAGCGCGAGCCACGGACCCGATCGCGTCGGTTCGACCCACTGAGGATCCCGACCCCCGGCCACTCCTCCTCGCCATCCGAGGGGTGTCGAAACGATACGCGCGCGGTGGCGAGGTGGTCCGGGCCGTCGAGGACGCCTCCCTGTCGGTCGGCCGGTCCGAGCTGCTGGCGTTGGTGGGGCGGTCCGGGTCGGGCAAGACCACGCTCCTCAACCTTGTGGCGGGGTGGGAGGAGCCTGATCGCGGCGAGATCGATTGGGCCGTTCCCATGACCGGCTCTCCACTTCCCTGGGGAGAGGTGGGGATCGTGCCGCAGCACCTCGGGCTCGTCGACGAGCTCACGATCCGCGAGAACGTCGAGTATCCTGCCCGGCTCGCCGGCTGGCTCGGAGAGGCCTCGGCTCGGATCGATGCGTTCTTGGAGAGCCTGGGGTTGGCCGCACTCCAGGACCGATACCCGCGGGAGACCTCGGTCGGAGAGCAGCAACGGACCGCGTTGGGACGAGCGCTGGTGCTCTCGCCACGGTTGGTGCTGGCGGACGAGCCAACCGGCCACCTGGACGAGGGATGGACCGAGGCCGTGGTGGCCGCGTTGCAGACGGCCACGATCGAGGGGACGGCGTTCCTGGTGGCCACCCACGATCCCGAGGTGATCCGCCGGTCGGATCGGGTGGTGACCATGACGGACGGCGCCGTTTCGTCACCGGATCGGTCGTGAGCTCGCCCGTGCGGCCGACCGGCTGATCGCCGACCGGCCGACGGTCTCCGTGACCGGCCCGAAGGCGTCGTCCGAGGTAAGGAGCGTCGCGTGGTGCCCATGACCACATTGAGCCGACCGAGTGTGTGACCGCCGGAGCCAACGCCTACTTGACCAAGCCGATCGACGTCCAGGAGTCCTCGCCGTGCTGGAGCGGGGGTCCGGGCGGTCCTAGACGGATCCGGCGGTACCGCGGAACGCGGCCGGCGAACCTCGACGCCTACGCCAGCTCTCCTCTGATCGCTCCGTCGGGGAACTCCGCGTTGTGGGCCTCCAGGCAGAACAGCTCGGGCTGGTTCCGGATCTCGGCCAGCAAACCCTCCTCGACGTGGCGCAGCCACTCGTCGGTCACACCACCGGTGAACGTGGCCACGACCGGCCCCGCTGCTCCGGTGGAGGCCGATGAAGATCGAGGGTTGTCAGGGGCCGCTGCCATTGGCGATCAGGACCCGGGAGTGCCGAGGGATGCCCCCGTCCCCGTGTCCCCGGGAGTGTCTGAGTTCACCGGATAGTGGACAGGTGTGTCGGAGCATCGTGCACCTGGAACGGGGGTCTGCGATGGATCTGGCACGGTACGTGGTGGACGCGGTGGTGCTCGAGGGCCGGAGCTACCGGGAGGTGGCCCGGCCCAAGGGGTCTCCAAGAGCTGGGTAGCCAAGCTGGTGGGCCGGTTCCGCCACGGTGGGTACGAGGGACCGGACCCCGCTCTCGAGCGGCTCGGATGATCCCACATCGAACCGCGGCCGAGGTCGAGGACCAGATTGTGGCCCTCCGCAAGGAGCTCACCGAGCAGGGTCTCGACGCCGGTGGTGCCCCCTGTCAGGTGGTGCCCCCGGGGCCAACCGAACGATGGGGGAGACACCTTCGCCGGCTCATTCGTCGAGGTCAGGGCCGCGAACTCGGTGCCCGGGGCGGCCGGAAACACCCCTCAGTCGTGGAGTCGTCGTCCCGTGACGTTCTGACGCTCCGGCGAATGAGGGACGGACCCCGCCCGACCGATCGAATCGGCCTGGCGGGGCCCGCCACCGCCCACCCCGCGCCACCGG
>DASQWG010000273.1:0-3975 GCA_035640375.1 Actinomycetota bacterium | reverse complement strand
GGTTCCTCAAGCAGGCCATCGCCCGGAAGTTCGTCCAGGAGGGCGTCGATGAGGATGAGGAGGCGACGGGGGAGTCGTGAAGAAGGAGGCGCCGCAGCCCCCCGCGGCCTCGCTCACCCTCGAAGACGTCCAGCAGGACTCCGTCCTCTCGGCCTACATCTCGGCGGCCGACCGGGTTATGGACGGTCTCGGCTTCACCGAGCACGGGTTCCGCCACGCCAACCTCACGGCCCGGATCGCCTACAACGTCATGAACCGGCTGGGGTTCGACGAGCGTGACACCCAGCTGGCGGCGATCGGTGGCTACCTGCATGACATCGGGAACTCGATCTCCCGGTGGGGCCACGGTCAGACCGGCGCCGTGTTGGTGCACCAGGTGCTGTCAGACCGGCTGCCCCCCGCCGACCTCGGCTACGTCCTCGCCGCGGTGGGCAACCACGAGGAGGACGATGGGATGGGAGCCGGCCCGATCGCCGCGGCGGTCATCCTGGCCGACAAGTCGGACGTGCACCGGTCCAGGGTGCGGAAGACCGCGCAGATCGACTTCGATATCCACGACCGCGTGAACTACGCGGCCGAACAGTCCTTCCTGCGGGTCGACGCCGACGCCAAGACGATCACGCTCGAGCTCAAGATCGACACCACGATCTCGCACGTGATGGAGTACTTCGAGATCTTCCTGGGCCGCATGATGATGTGCCGGCGGGCGGCCGAGCAGCTCGAGTGCTCCTTCCACCTCGACATCAACGGGGCATCGCTGCTGTGAGGTCGGTCCGCGGCCTGGTGGCCTCGATCGTCTTCGTCCTGGTTCTGGTCGGGATGTCCGCGGCCGGCTTTCTCGGGTGGGGGCTCTCGCCGCAGCTGGGCCTCGACCTGGTCGGCGGGGTGTCGGTGGTGCTGACCGCGCCCCCGGGGACGCCCTCGCCGGTGATCGACCGGGCTCTGGAGACGATCCGCGAGCGCGTCGATCGGGTGGGCGTGGCCGAGCCGGACATCACTCGGCAGGGCGAGCTGAACATCCAGGTGCAGATCCCTCGGGCCAGCGGGCGGAGCCAGCAGCGGCTCCTGGAGCTGATCGGGCGGACCGCCAGGCTCGAGTTCCGCGAGGTCGTGGAGACGATCCCGCCGGGCAGCGAGCAGTACGAGGGGACCGAGATCACGGAGGGCTCGCCCGAGGACGAGGAGGTCGTGTTCCCCGACGCCAACCGGCCGGGGGGCCGGGAGCCGACGAAGTACCGGCTGAGCGAGGTCCTGATGACCGGCGACGCCATCACCGAGGCCCGGGCGGCGTTCCAGGACCCGGTCTCGACCCAGCCCGGCGACACGCCCGGGTGGCGGATCAACTTTGAGCTCAACAGCGACGGGTCGGACCGGTTCGGCGAGATCACCACCGACCTGGCGGGGGATCCGAACGACACCGCGGACAACCGCCAGTTGGCCATCGTGCTGGACCGGCGGGTCGAGTCGGCTCCCACCGTGAACGATCCGATCACGGGCGGGTCCGGCGTGATCACCGGCGACTTCACCGAGCCCGAGGCCCGCGACCTCGCCGTCGTGCTCCAGACCGGCGCGCTGCCGGTCGAACTGGAGCAGTCCGAGGTCCAGACCGTCAGCGCCACGCTCGGGCGGGAGTCTCTCCGGCAGGGGATCGTGGCCGGTGTGGCCGGGCTCATTCTTCTGTGCCTGTACCTGGCGTTCTACTACCGGCTCCTCGGAGTGGTGACGTGGCTGGGGATGGCGATCTGGGGCCTGTTCGCCCTGACGCTGATCGCCATCCTGGGGAGGACCGTCGGCTACAGCCTCACGCTGGCCGGGGTGGCCGGGGTGATCGTGTCCCTCGGCATCGCCGCAGACTCCTACATCGTGTTCTACGAGCGTCTGAAGGACGAGGTGCGCAAGGGGAAGACCCCTCGGGCGGCCGTGGCACCCGCCTTCGCCAGCGCGTGGCGGACCATCCTCGCCGCGAACACTGTCACGATCGTGGCCGCGGTGATCCTCTACCTGCTGGCGATCGGTTCGGTCCGCGGCTTCGCCCTGACCCTCGGCCTGTCGACCCTGCTCGACCTGTTCGTGGTGTGGTTCTTCAAGCGGCCCACCGTGTTCCTGATCGCCAGGAGCCGGAGGCTGTCCGAGCTGCGGGGGATGGGCCTCCGGAGCGGGGTGGCCCAGGAGCCGGCCCCGGCCCCGGTGGCCGGAGGGAGTCGATGAGGGTCCGCGAGGCCGCCGCGATCTTCCGCGGCCAGCGCGAGTTCCACATGAACATCATCGGCCGCCGCCGATGGTGGTTCGCCCTGTCGGGCGTCGTGCTGGCCCTGGCGCTGATCGGACTGCTGGTCCGAGGGCTCAACCTGAGCATCGCGTTCCGGGGCGGGGCGGTCCTCGAGTACCCGAACACCGCGGGCGTGTCGATCCGGGACGTCCAGGAGACCATGGCGGGCTTCAGGCGGGACGACGCGGTCGTCCAGCTGATCGACGGCCGGGAGCTGAACGTCCGCACCGGCCCGCTGGGCGAGCAGCGCACGGTCATCCTCGAGGCGCTGGCCGAGCAGGCCGGGATCACCCCGTCCGAGATCAACATCGAGGAGATCGGGCCGCAGTGGGGTGAGCAGATCTCGCGGCAGGCCCTGATCGCGTTCCTCATCTCGATCGTCCTGGTCGTTCTGTACATCTCGTTCCGGTTCGAGTGGAAGATGGCCGTGGCCGGGCTCGCCGCCCTGTTCCACGATCTGCTGATCACCGCGGGGATCTACGCGCTGTCCGGGCGGGAGGTCACGCCGGAGACGGTCATCGCGATCCTCACGATCCTCGGGTACTCGCTGTACGACACCGTGGTGATCTTCGACAAGATCAAGGAGAACACCGAGTCCCAGGCGTTGATCGCCCGGGAGACCTACGAGGGCGCGGTGAACATCACGATGAACCAGGTGTTCATGCGCTCGGTCAACACGAGTCTCACGACGCTGGTCCCCATCGCCGCCCTGCTGTTCTTCGGCGGGGACACCCTGAAGGACTTCGCCTTCGCGCTGCTCGTCGGCGTGGCCGCCAGCACGTACTCCTCGATCTTCACGGCCGCGCCACTCCTGGTCGTCCTGAAGGAGCGGGAGCCGAAGATGGCCGAGATCCGTCAGCGGGTTCGGCGCCGCGAGGCCGCTCGCCCAGCGCTGGCGGCGGTTCCCGACCAGGAGGCGGCCGAGGAGCGGGAGCTGGCGGCGGTGCCGGGCCGGCCGCCGGCCCGTCGCCCTCAGCAGGCCCGCCGGAAGCCGAAGAAGAAGCCGCGGTCCAAGCGGAAGCGGCGCTAGTGGCCGAGGTCGAGGAGACCCAGCTCCCCGGCCTGGGGATCCGGTTCGAGTTCCGAACGGCACGCGGCTCCCGTCTCGGGGTCGTGCACCATCGGACCGGCCGGCGGGAACTGCTCGTGTACGACCCGGACGACCCCGACACCTACCACCAGATCATCGCGCTCGACCCTGACGACAGCCGGACCCTGGCCGAGCTGCTGGGCGGCTCTCGCGTGGCCGAGCAGCTCGAGCATCTCCAGAAGATCGAGGGGCTGGCCATCGACTGGCTCCCCATACCCTCGAACAGCCCGTTCGCCGGGGGGACGATCGGGGACACGGAGGCACGGACCCGCACCGGCGTGTCCATCGTGGCGGTCCTCCGCGGCGAGGAGGCCTTCCCCGCGCCGGGGCCGGACTTCGGCCTCCAGGCGGGCGACACGCTCCTGGTGGTGGGGACGCCGAGAGGCATCGAGGCCCTCTCCGTCCGGCTGCGCGCGGCGTAGCCGTGCCGGACCCGCTGCTCCTCCTCGAGCTCGGAGCGATAATCATCGGCCTTGCCCTGCTGGCCCGCCTGGCCGGCCGGTTCGGGTTCTCGCCGATCCCGCTGTACCTGCTGGCAGGCCTGGCTTTCGGGAAGGGCGGCCTCGTCCCTGTGGTCACCGCGGAGGCGTTCGTGGAGATCGGAGCGGAGATCGGG
>DASQWG010000272.1:0-2548 GCA_035640375.1 Actinomycetota bacterium | reverse complement strand
TCTGGTGCGCTCGGAGGAAGCGGAGTGTCGAAGGGTCGGATCGCCAGGATCGGCGTGGTCACCGCTATGGTCGGTGCCCTCCTCGGCGCTCCCTCGTTCGCCGCGCACGCCCGCAGCGCTGGCAAGCTCGTCGGCAAGCTGAACCGAGCTCGTGTCAGCGCCGGCATCGACTCGGTCCACAAGAACGGGGCGCTCGCCAAGGCGGCCCGGCGCCACAGCCGGTGGATGGCCCGGACGCATCGACTGGAGCGACCCGGCGCCGATCGCATCCGCCTGGCCGAGCACGCCTACCTGGCCTTCGTGGCCGTCGGGCCGTCTCCGCGCGCGGCCGGCCGCGTCCTCATGCGCGGCGAGGATCGTCGGCTCGCCTTGCTGCACCCTCGGTGGACCGACGCGGGGGCCGCGCTGGCCGAGGACCGGCGAGGGAGGACCTGGGCGACCCTGGTGGTCGCCGATCCGGACTCTTCCGAGTGGGAGGTCCGCTCGACGAGGCCGGACCCGCCGCCTCCGCCGCCGGGCCACACGATTCCCGGCTCCATCCCGGCGGACTGCTCCCGGGACGTGACCGCTGAGATCGCCGCCTGGATCGCCTCGGTCCCGGACGGGTCGACCTTGGTCTTCGAACGCTTCGGCTGCTATCGGGTCGAACGCACCATCGAGGTCCGGAACCGGTCGGGCTTGACGCTGTTCGGCAACGGGGCCTACTTCAAGCGGTTCGACCTGAGCCCGCCCGAGCTCCGGTACCCCAACGCCAACGCCCACTGGCGCTTCGTGGGGGGGAGCAACATCTCGGTGCAGTGGATGGGGGTGGAGGGAACGAACACCGTGCCGGACCAGCAGCCCGAGTTCGGCTCCTACCTCCTGGAGTACGAGTTCGAGCATGGCTTCGCGTTCCACGGCGTCAACGGGGTTCGGGTGGAGCACGCCTGGGCGGACGCGGTGTGGGGTGACGGGATCCTGCTCTCGGGCGGCGATCAGTACGCGTCGGCGGCGAACCGGAACGTGACGATCTCCGACTTCGTGGTCGACCGCAACGGCCGGCAGGGCGTCGCGCTCTCCAATGTCGATGGGGCGCTCCTGGAACGGATCGAGATCTGGCACAGCCGGCGCTCTGGCTTCGATCTGGAGCCGCCGCCGGGAAGCGTGCGGAACGTGGAGATCCGGGACTCGTACACGAACACGCTGGGGCTGGCGTTCGCCAGCGCCGGCGTGGGAGACGTGTCCAACATCCACATCCATCACAACACGATCGACGGATTCAGCGTCCCGTGGGTGTACGTGAAGGAGAGCTGGGGTGCGCGGCGTCACGACTGGAGCGTCCACGACAACCGAGTCCTCCAGGCGCTCGGCTCTCCCATGGCCATGCTCTACTTCGTCAACGTCGATGACATCGACGTCCGGCGCAACACCTCGCATTCGGGGACCGCCGACGTGTACTCGCGGCTCGGCGTGGAGTTCCAGGGGGGTGGCGGAACCATCGCGGTGGTCGGGAACGACTTCACCGGGGCATGCAGCGTGTACGAGAAGGATAACGCCACCTCGCACGTCGTCGAGGCGGACAACGTCATCTCCTCCTGCTGAACCCCCGGTCACGCATCCCTCCGCCTGAAGCCCACCGCGCACCAGTAGGGCGGCCGATCGGATATCCGGATGTCCTCCAGGCCGGCGCCGGCCATGAGTCGCCGCACCTCGGCGGCGGTGAAGCGCTTCTCCACGTGTGTCCCGAACCGGTCCAGGGCATCGGTCCGCATCGAGTAAAAGCTTCGGTGTCGGTACGCCGCCAGGGGGAGCCGCTCGGCATCCATCCCGAGCGCCTCCGCCAGCCGGGCGATCCGGGCCAGCGGAAAGTAAACCAACGCGGCGATCGCCTCCGTGACGACGAGCCTGGTCCGTGGCCGAAAGGCGCTGATCCGGCGCCGGGCGGCGTCGGACAGCCCCCACAGCGTCCGATACCACACGGGTCGGTTGTCGAAGGCGTAGTAGAGGTACACGAGGAGCGGCGCCCCGGGCTTCAGGGTTCGAACGGCGTCCGCCAGACCGGCAGCCGGGTCCGGGGTGTGATGGAGGACCCCCAGGCTATATCCGAAGTCCATGCTTCGATCGGCGAACGGGAGCTCCCCGGCGCCGGCCGCGAGCACGTGGCAGTTCGGCGCATCCGAGAGGAGGCGGACCGCGGTCCGGAGCGCCTCCAGGCTGGCGTCCGCGCACAGCAGACGCCCGACCCGGGCGGCCACGAAGCGCGCCCACCGGCCGGTGCCGCATCCGAGGTCGAACCCCGTCGACCGCTCGGGAAGCGCGTCCCAGGGGAAGATGGCGAAGTACTGCTCGAAGGTTGCCCGGAGCTCCTCCACCGAGCGACCGGACTGGTCGAACGTGCTCCACTCGAACCCGAATCCCTCGACGGTTCGCCGGTCGCGATTCATGCCCTGGCCCAGGGACCCCGCCCGAGCATGCGATAGGCGATCGCCTCAGCGTCGAGCATCCCCCGAAGCTTTGCCCTGAAGAAGAAGGCCCCATCCGCGCGGAGGATCGGGATCCGTCCCAGACG
>DASQWG010000271.1:0-2436 GCA_035640375.1 Actinomycetota bacterium | reverse complement strand
ACCAGCACCGCGGCTAGCACGGCTGCCGCCGCCCGGGCCATCCGCCGGCGGATCCGGGCGGACGGCGTGCGTGTTCCCATCGAGGGCATCGGGATCGGATCACCCTACTGGGCGGCTCCCGGTCGTGCCAACCGGCGAGCGGTAGCATGGGGACGTGGCCGAGAACATGGAACGCGTTCTCCTGGCGGCTCCGCGTGGGTATTGCGCCGGTGTGGACCGGGCCGTGGACATCGTCGAGCGCGCCCTCCGGATCCACGGCGCCCCGGTGTACGTCCGGAAGCAGATCGTGCACAACATCCACGTCGTGCGCGACCTGGAGCGGAAGGGAGCCGTGTTCGTCGAAGAGGAGTCAGAGGTGCCGGAGGGCGCCACCGTGGTCCTCTCGGCTCACGGGGTGGCCCCGGAGGTCTACCAGAACTCCGCGTCCCGGCACCTCCGAGTGATCGATGCCACGTGCCCGCTGGTCACCAAGGTCCACCTGGAGGCTCGCCGGTTTGCCGGCCATGGATCCACGATCCTCCTCATCGGCCACCAGGGGCACGAGGAGGTCATTGGCACCAGCGGGGAAGCCCCGGACCACATCCGCCTGGTGGGCGACGTGGAGGAGGCTCGGGCCGTCGATGTCCCCGACCCGGAGAACGTGTCGTACCTCTCTCAGACGACGCTGTCGGTCGACGAGACGAACGAGATCATCGCCGTCCTCCGGCGGCGGTTCCCCCACATCCAGGGGCCGCCCCGAGACGACATCTGCTACGCGACGCAGAATCGCCAGGACGCCGTAAAAGATGTGGCCAGGCGGGCCGACGTGGTCCTGGTGATCGGCTCGGACAACTCCTCGAACTCGAACCGGCTGGTCGAGGTGTCCCGGGCCCTGGGTACGCCGGCCTACCTGATCGACGACGAAACCGAGGTCGATCCGTCGTGGTTCGATGGTGCACGGACGGTGGGGGTGACCTCCGGAGCGTCGGCCCCGGAGTGGCTGGTCGACCGGGTGGTGGGCTGGCTCCGCGAGCGGGGCGCCACCGACGTCGAGGAGGTCCGTGTGGTGGAGGAACACATGGCCTTCGGGCTCCCCCGCGGCGTCCGGGACGCCGACCTCGCCGCGGCGATCTCCCCGTAGCTAGGCCGGAGCGCCGGCGGGAGCTCGGACCAGCGCCTCGATCTCCGGGATGCCGTCCTCGGGACCGATCGAGATCACCCGATCTCCGGCCTCGAACTGGAATCGGGGCCGGGGCCGATAGATCCACCGCCGACCTCGCTGGACGGCGAGCACGAACATGCCCGTCTCCGTCTCCAGAGACAGTTCCTTGAGGGTGGCTCCTTCGGCGCGGGATCCGCGGTGGACCTCCGACTCCGCGGCCACCTCGTCGGAGGCCTCGATGGCTGCAGCCACCACCGGGTGGAGCTCCTCGCCCCTCTCCACGAGGTACGTCATCGACCGGGCGGCGTCGAAGATGCGCTCCGAGGCGTAGGCCAGGCGGATCAGGCCCCGGAGCTCGTCGGGCTTCCGGGCCTCGTACGAGGCCCGAAGGACCCATGACTCGAGCTCGTCTTGGAGCGTGTCGCTCCGTCCCTCCAGCGTGGTCACCTCCGCGGCCAGGGCCGGCTCGGCGAACAAGAGGGCCGAGTACGCCAGGCCCACGGCGACCTCGGCCGAGTTCTTCATCTCGACGAGGATGTCCACGGCTCGGTCGAGCTCGGAGAGGGGCACGGTGTCCGCCTCTGGAGGCTCCGGGAGAGACGCCGCGCCGCATATCTCTCGGATCAGGTTCACGCCTTCCTCCGGCCCCTGGAAAAGGAGGACGTCGCCCTCGTTGACCACCGTATCCGGGCCCGGGTCGTACTCCCACTCGTCGCCCCGACGGACGGCGATGATCCACATGCCCGTCTCGGTGGGAAGCATCAGCTCCCGAAGGGAGCGGCCCACGCAGTCGGCATCCTCTCGGACCTTGACCCGGCCGACGATCTCGTCGGCGTGCCGGAGATCGGGCCGGAGGGCCTCGGGGATCCCCAGCGACGCCGTGACCACCCGGGCGATGTCGGCCGCCGCATCCCCGATCTGCTCGATGGCCCCGGCGATGTGGAGCACGCCGCCCATCGCCTCGGCGTCCTCGGGGCTCCGAGCGGCCAGCATGGAGATGCGGCGCAGGTCGGCCAGGTAGCCGTCCATGACCTCCTCCAGGCGGTCGACCTCCTCGGCCAGGTCCTCGTCGTTGAAGAACAGGGCCGCATAGGCCAGGTCGACCATGATCTCGGAGGTGTCCTTCGCCTCCGCCAGGAGGTCCTTGACGGTTCGTGGGGGCTGATCGGCCATCGGCCTTGGCCTGCGAGTATAGCCACCGCTGCCGGCCGTCACGAGCCGACTCCGAGGGCCAGAAGGGCGATGATCAAGGAGATCACCCCAACGAAGTCCATCGACGATGTGATCATGGGGAT
>DASQWG010000270.1:0-2765 GCA_035640375.1 Actinomycetota bacterium | reverse complement strand
TCCTGACCAGGTTCACCGAGCAGCTCGCGCACCGTCTCGGGCCGGCGGCGCGGACCATCAACGCCACCGCCCTCCTGAACGGTGTCGGCCCCGCCCACGTCTCCGCCGCCGTCAGGAACGATTTCACGCAGAGCCTCACGGCTTCCCTGCATTCCGTGTTCATCGGGACGATGGTCGTCGGGGTCCTGGCCGGGCTCTGCTCGCTGCTGCTGAAGGAGAAGCCCCTCAGGACCGTTTCCAACGTGTCCGCCGCGCTCTCCTCCGAGATGGGACCCGTGGCGGCGGAGGGCGCTCAGGAGGCCGCGACGGCCGCGCACGATCGGCAGGCCGCGTCGCGTCCGGCTCGGGCCTGACCGGCGCGCGCTGGTAGCCTGCCCGCACACCTGACCGAGCACGATCGGAGGAGGCCAAGGTGGGCTTGGTGAGCCTGTCGACCGAGATCCCGGGCCCCCGGTCGAGGGAGATCCTCGATCGGAAGGAGCGGGTGGTCTGCGACCCGCTCGAGATCCACATCCCCGCGGTCATCGACTCGGCGCTGGGCGCCGCCGTCACCGACGTGGACGGGAACACGCTCCTCGACTTCTCCGGCGGGCTGGGATGCCACATCGTGGGGTACTCCCATCCGAAGGTGGTCGAGGCGGTGCGACGCCAGGCCGAACGGTTCAGCCACACCGACTTCTCCGTGATCCCGTACGAGCCCTACGTGGAGCTCGCCGAGCGACTCGTCTCGCTCGTGGGGGGAGAGCGGAAGGTGGCCCTGTTCAACTCGGGCGCGGAGGCCGTCGAGAACGCCGTGAAGTTCGCCAGGGCGGCCACCGGCCGTCCCGCGCTTCTCTGCTTCGAGGGGGGCTTCCACGGTCGGACCCTCCTCACGATGTCCCTCACCAGCCGGCACCGGCCGTACAAGACCGGGTTCGGGCCGTTCGCGCCGGAGGTGTACCGCTTCCCGTTCCCGTATCCGTACCGGAGCGAGGATCCGGAGGGGGCCGGCCGCCGGGCGCTCGAGGCGCTGGAACGGGGATTCACCACGGTGGTCGATCCGCAGACCGTGGCCGCGGCGATCGTGGAGCCGATCCAGGGCGAGGGTGGGTTCGTCGTCCCCACCCAGGACTTCCTCGCCGGACTGGCGGAGATCTGCGCCCGGCACGGGATCGTCACGATCGCCGACGAGATCCAGACGGGATGCGGCCGAACGGGCGCCTTCCTCGCCTCCGAGCACTTCGGGTTCGACGCCGACCTCGTGCTGCTGGCGAAGTCTCTGGCGAGCGGGTACCCGCTCTCCGCGGTGGTGGGACGGAGGGAGATCATGGACGCCCCGGGCCCCTCGGCCATCGGCGGCACGTACGTCGGCAACCCGGTGGCCTGCGCCGCGGCGAACGCGGTGCTGCAGGTGATCGAGGAGGAGGGGCTGGTGGAGCGGGCCGAAGCGGTGGGCAAGGCCATCCGGTCGCGGTGGGAGGCCATCGCCGCCGACCTGCCCGAGGTGGGCGAGGTCCGCGGCGTCGGGGCCATGATCGGGGTGGAGTTCGTGAAAGACCGGGAGACGAAGGAGCCCAACGGCGAGTTCCTCTCGGCCTTCATGCGGGGGGCCACGAATCGCGGCGTGGTCACGGTGTCGTGCGGCGTCCATCACAACGTCCTGCGCCACCTCGTTCCGCTCGTGATCTCCGATACCGAGCTCGAGGAGGGGCTCGACATCCTGTCCGATGTCGCCGTGGCCTCCCGGGGCGAGGCCGCTCCGATCGAGGAGTCCTCCGAAGGCGACTGACCGCTGCCGTCAAGGGGTGGGCGAGACCGTGGGGGTGGGCTCCGGGTTCACCACCGTCCGGAAGGTCGCGGGAAGCGCCCGTCTTCCGCTGGGGACCCGTCCCCACACCGTCGCGGTGTAGGTCCCGGGGTCCGCGGGCAGACCATCGCGGTCGGTCCCGTTCCAGCTCGCGTCCAGCGACGACCCGGTAGCGAAGAGCGTCTGCACCACGTGGCCGTTCCAGTCGCGGATGTCGACCTCCCACAGCATGGGGTCCGTCCCCCTGGCGGTGAACCGGTCGGCGTCCATGAGCGGCGTGATCGCGCTCCGCGACTGGCGCGGATGGAAGAACTTGGGGCGCCCGATGTCGTAGGCGGCTCGCCGGATGGCGGGCAGCTTCCTCCACAGGAACCTCCCCGGGCAGTCAGTCAGTCCCGTGCGCCGGTGGCCGCTGATCAGCGGGAGCAGGACTGTGCGTCCGGCAGGGTACCTGTCGGTGGGTCCGCCTCCGGAGGTCATGAGGGCGGTCCCGGTGGGCCGGAGGTGGACCTGGTCGAGTCGCCACGCCAGGATCCGTTCGATCGCGTGCACGATGCGCCTCGGGGGCCTCACCGCCTGGTAGTCGCCCATCGCCGACACCGAGAACGTGTCCTGGTTGAAGCCCATCTGGGACGCGGGGCGGACGTTCGACGTGTCGCTGCCCGCCCGTCCCACGTAGATCGTTCCGAACCTGTCCACGAGGAAGTTGTAGGCGATGTCGCAGTAGCCGCGCGTGACCTCGTGGTAGTACTGGATCCCCCGCACGATGGCCGGAGACTGCCACCGCGGATAGCCGTTCGTCCCGGCCGTGTGATGCACGTAGGCCATCCTGATCTCGGGGGACTGCTCGAGGCAGTGCGGGCGGGGCTTCATCGCGCCCCACTGGGCCCGCGTGACCATCGCCGGCATCGAGACACGGGCCTCGGCGGTGGCGGGGTGGAACAAGCGTCCCGCGGCGCCGGCCATGGCGGAGAACGGC
>DASQWG010000269.1:0-4070 GCA_035640375.1 Actinomycetota bacterium | reverse complement strand
TTCGGGACGAGATCGAACGCCGGGTCCGCGACCTCGCCGCCTCGCTCGTCCAATAAAGCCGCCATGCCCGAGCTTCCCGACGTCGAGCATGCCCGCGGGATCCTGTCGCGCCACGCGACGGGTCGCCGGATCCAACGGGTGGTGACCGCCGACCCGGGGATCCTGCGCAACACCGGCCCGGTCGACCTCGACCGGGCACTCCGTGGGCATCGCTTCGAGGAGCCCGAGCGCCACGGCAAGTGGCTCCTGGCCTGGACCACCGGGCCGGCCCTGCTGATCCACTTCGGGATGACCGGCTTGTTGATCCCCGCGAACGGACCCGGGGGGCGTCACCGACACGATCGGGTCATCGTCGAGCTGGACCGCGGGGAGCTGCGGTACCGGAACATGCGGAAGCTCGGCGGGGTGTGGCTGGCGCACGATCGCACCGAGGCGGGGACGATCCTGGGCCCGCTGGGGCCGGACGCCCTGTCGCTGGACCGACGAGGGTTCCGTTCCCTGCTGGAGCGTCGTCGCGGGCGGGTGAAGGCCGCGCTGATGGATCAGCGGCTCCTGGCGGGGATCGGAAACCTGCTGGCCGATGAGGCGCTGTGGCGGGCGGGCATCCATCCGGCCCGACGGATCGAGGATCTGGGTCCCGACGAACGCGATCGGCTGTTCGAGGCGACGCGTTCGGTGGTGCGCACCTCGGTGGAGCGGTTCGACCGGCTCCCCGCCGGCTGGCTGATCCACGTCCGGGGCCGGCCCGACGCCGCGTGCCCACGGTGCGGCACGCCGCTGGGCCGAACCGTGGTGGGCGGACGCACCACGTACTTCTGTCCGAAGCATCAGCCGGCCATAGACTGACCGACGGTGGAGGAGCGCGTCCGGCCCACGCTCGCGAGGCGGCTGCTGATCCGCTACGCCCTGACCGTGGTGGCGGTTCTGGCCGCGCTGGCGTTCGTCCTCGACCGAGCGATCGGCGCGGCCTTCCTCGGCGACCTGACCGTTTCCCTGATGGCCCAAGCTCGGGCCGTCCGCGCGGCCCTGCCCGAGGCGGCCGGGGATCGGCAGCCCGCCGCCGTGGCCCTGGGCCGGGAGACCGGCGTCCGGATCACGGTGATCCGCACGGACGGCGTGGTCGTGGCCGACTCCGCCCGCGATCCGGCCGGGATCGAGAACCACGCCGGACGCCCCGAGGTTCGAGCAGCGCTGGAGGGCCGGGTCGGCGTGGCCTCACGGACCAGCGAGACCGTGGGGGAGCCCTACCGCTACGTGGCCCTCCCGCCGCGCGACGGACTGATCGTTCGGGTGGCGCTGCCGCTCTCCATCGTGACCGACCGGCTCACGACGGTTCGAGGGATCGTCGTCGGCGGCGCGGCGGCCGCGGCCCTGATCGGTGTGGGTGCGGTGTGGCTGGTCGGCCGGAGCCTGACCCGCCCGCTCCGAGACATGACCACACGGGTGTCGAGGATGGCCGGGGGTGACCTCGCCATGCGGCTGCCACCGGACGGAACGGCGGAGCTCGACGTCCTCGGGTCGACCCTGAACCGGATGGCCGACGACCTCGAGCGTCGCATCGACGAGATCGGCCGAGACCGGCGGACTCGGGAGGCGGTCCTTGCGGCCATGGAGGAGGGGATCGCCCTGGTCGGCGCCGACGACCGCGTGGACTACGCGAACCCAGCGGCCGCCAGGCTCCTCGGCGGGGTCCCGGACACGCTTCGAGGGCTCACTCCGGCGGCCGTGCGGACGCTGGTCGAGGAGACCAGGGCCGACGGGCGGGCCCGGGACCGCGAGGTGGAGACGGGCCTCCCGCCCCGGATCCTTCGGGTCTCGACCGTTGCCCTCCGCGAGCCCGGCGAGGTGCTGGTGGTGCTCCGCGACGTCAGCGCGGCCCGTCGGATCGAGGCGATGCGCCGGGACTTCGTCGCTGACGCGTCGCACGAGCTCAAGACGCCGGCCGCGGCGATCCAGGCCGCCGCGGAGACCGTGGAACGCGCCGTGGCCGACGACCCCGTCTCCGCGGCCCGGTTCGCAGTCCAGCTTCGCCGGGACGCCATCCGGTTGTCCCGCATCGTCTCCGACCTGCTCGACCTGTCCCGCCTGGAGTCCGAACGGCCCCCCCTCGAGCCGGTCCGTCTCGACGATGTCGTGGGGGAGGAGGTCGAACGGATCCGAACGACCGGCGACGGCGTCCGGATCGAATCGTCGGTGCGCCCGGTCACCGTCCGGGGGGCCCGGTCCGATCTGGCGCTGCTGCTCCGCAACCTCCTCGACAACGCCGTCCGCTATTCGCCCGGGGGCGGCGGGGTGCAGGTCAGACTGTCCGAGCGGGACGGGCGGGCCATCCTCGAGGTCGAGGACTCCGGGATCGGCATCCCCCGGCGGGATCTTCCCCGGATCTTCGAGCGCTTCTACCGCGTGGACCGGGCCCGCTCTCGGGAGACCGGAGGAACCGGCCTCGGCCTGTCGATCGCCCGCCACGTCGTCGAACTGCACGGCGGCCGGATCGAGGCCGAGAGCGAGCTCGGGCAGGGATCGACGTTCCGCGTCACGCTCCCCGCGGCTTCACCGAACTAGCCGGGCCGGACGAACGGCAGGACCTCCGGCGGGACGGATCCGGACACGTCCTCGCTCCGGCGTACGGCCTCCCGGACGCCCCGCGAGGACAGTTCATCGAGGCCGGCGGGAAGGTCCACGGCCCTGATCCGGCCCGACCAGCGCGGGCCGGCATCCCCGACGCGGTCGCCGGCGCGGACGGCCACCGCGACGTGGGCTCGAGCGAACAGCCGCTCCAGGGTCGCGTCGCGATCCTCGTACCAGACCGGGTCGAACACCTGACGCAGCTTGTCCGAGCCCATGCCGAGGACCAGCCGGGCCCTCGGGAACGAGGCATTGGCCGCCTCCACCTGGTCGGCCAGCAGCCCGTGCGAGCAGATCGCCGCGCGGGCCCACGGCCTCGGCCGGCACCAGGCCGCCAGCGACGCCAGCCGGTCCTCGGGCGGGAGCAGCGGCGCCGCCGGATCGCCCCCAGGGCCCGGCTCCTTCGGCAGCGTGGCCGGCGACCACACCAGGAGCGTCAGCTCGGTGCCCAGGGCCTCGGCCAGCGCGGCGTGAGCGACCGTCATGGGGTCGAACGACCCGGCCAGGATGCCCACCGAGCCCACGACGGGAGGCGCGGGGCCGAGCACCTCCAGGCGCGGACGGCCGGGGATCCTCGCCCGCTCCACGGCCTCGGTCAGGAACCGACGGTCCACCCGCATACGTTGCCAGGCGGGGCGGCAGAAGGCGGGCGGTACCATGCCGCCCGTGTCACCGGAGACCTGCTACCGGCATTCCGACCGCCAGACCCGCGTCCACTGCACCCGGTGCGGGCGGCCGATCTGCCCCGACTGCATGACCCCGGCCCCGGTGGGACATCACTGCCCCACGTGCGTGGCCGAGAGCCGTCGGGGGATGCGCCGGGTCCGGCCGATGATCCCTCGCCCCAGATCGGCCACCACCGCGATCCTGGCCGTGAACGTGGCGGCGTTCGCCCTGGGCGCCATCCTCCGCGTGCTCGGAGGGAGGAGCCTCCTCGAGGCGGGCGCCATGGTCCCGGCCTTGGTCGCGGGCGGAGAGTGGTGGCGGCTGCTCACCCCCATGTTCCTCCACGTGGGGGTACTGCACCTCGCCCTCAACTCGTTCGGGCTCTACCTCTTCGGCAACCTCGTCGAGCAGTCGCTGGGCACGGCCCGGATGCTCGCGCTGTACCTGGTGGCCGGGTTCTGCGCCACCGTGGTGTCGTTCACCTTCGGTCCGGTCGGCGTGGCGGGCGTGGGGGCCTCCGGAGCGGTGTTCGGGCTGCTCGGAGCATGGCTGGCCTACAACCTGCGGCGACGTTCCCTCCGGCTGGCCCGGGCCAACGTGCAATGGGCCCTGACGCTGATCGGGATCAACCTGGTGTTCGGGCTCTCCGTTCCCCGGATCGACAACCTGGCCCACATCGGAGGGTTGGTGGCGGGCGTGGCGGCCGGCTTCGGCATCGAGGGCGTGGGCCGCCGGCGGGGCCGAACGGTGTCGTCCGCGATGGCGCTGGCGGCGCTGGC
>DASQWG010000268.1:0-4470 GCA_035640375.1 Actinomycetota bacterium | reverse complement strand
GGCACCGCCACGACCGGGCTGAGCGTGTGCAGGGCGAACTCGAGCGCCGGCGCGGTCAGGAGCGGGAGGTCGCCGAGGACCACGGCCAGCGCGTCGGCCCCGGCCGCCTCCTCCTCGACCTGGTGGATCGCGGCCAGCAGGCCGGGGTCCTCCTCGGGGAGCGGGCGGGCCCGCCGGCGAGCGGAGACCTCGAGCACGGCCTCGTCGGGGGAGACGACCCAGGTCTGCCATCCCGGCACGGCCAGGCAGGCGTCGAGCACGTCCTCGAGCATCGCCAGCGTCAGCGCGGCGCGCTCCAGCGGCTCGAGCACGGCCGAGAGCCGGCCCTTGGCCCGCTCCAGGGACTTCACGGGGACCGCGATGACGCGCATGGGGGAGCCATGGTACGCCCGGCGGTTCGGGGGGTCACGCATCTCGGGAACGGACCCCCTGCTACGATGCCGGCCGGAGGTGGGTGGGTTGGAGCCGTGGATGGGCCTGGCCAAGGGCGTGCTGATCCCGCCGATCTGGCTCTGGTTCGGCTGGCGGTTCGAGGGTTTCGAACACATCCCTCCCGAAGGCCCGGCCTTGGTGGCCTGCAACCACCTCTCGAACTTCGATCCGCTCGCGCACGGCTACTTCCTGGTGAAGGCGGGGCGCCAGCCACGGTTCCTGGCCAAGGTCGAGCTCTTCCGGAACCCCATCGCCGGCCCCGTGCTCCGCGGCGCCCGGCAGATCCCTGTGCGGCGCGGTTCCGGCGAGCGCGCGCCGGTCGAGTTCGGGTCGAAGGCGTTGCGGGAAGGCGAGGTCGTGGTGGTCTACCCCGAGTCGACCGTCACCAGGAACCCCGACTTCTCCCCGATGCGGGGCAAGACCGGGGTCGCTCGACTGACGCTGGCGACGGGGGTCCCGGTGATCCCGCTGGCGGTCTGGGGTTCAGCCGCCGTGTGGAGGCGGGGGGGCCGCAGCCTTCGGGTGCGCCGGCCGATCTGGGTGAAGGCGGGCCCACCGCTCGACTTCAGTCGGTACGAGGACCGGGCAGAGGACCCCGCCACCCTTCGCCAGGTGACCGACGAGGTCATGGCGCAGCTCTCGGTCCTGGTCGACGACCTGCGCCGGCGGTACCCGAAGCGATGGGCGGCCTGATCCCGGGGAGTGGGCCGGCCGTTCGCCGGCCCGGGCCCTCCGTCGTAGGCTGAGGGGGATGGCGGAGCGCCGACGTGGGTTCACCACCCGGGCAATGCGGGCCGAGACGGATCTCGGGGAGGCTCGTCCCGTCTCGACCCCGATCTACCAGACCGCCACGTACGCCTTCGACGATCCCGAGGCCCTGGCCGAGCTGATCCGGGCCGGGAAGGACGCCGGGTTCGTGTACACGCGGTGGCACAACCCGACCAGGGCGGCCTTCGAGGAGGTCGTGGCCGATCTCGAGCGAGGCGAGCGCGCGGTCTCGTTCGCTTCCGGGATGGCCGCGATCACCACGGTGCTGGCCTCGATGCTGCGCTCCGGCGATCACGTCGTGTCGACGCCCCGGCTGTACGGAGGGACGCACTCGCTCATGACGAAGATCCTCCCGCGGTGGGGGATCGAGTTCACCCTGGCACCGAGCCACCGTGCCGAGGATCTCATCGCCGCCATCCGGCCAGACACGGTGGCCTGTTACGTCGAGACGATCGGGAACCCGACGACGCCGGTCAGCGACCTGCAGCAGCTCGGCACGGCCTGCCGCGAGCGCGGGGTCCGTCTCGTGGTCGACAACACGTTCGCCAGCCCGTACCTGTGCACGCCGATCGCCTTCGGCGCCGACATCGTGGTCCACTCGGTGACGAAGTACATCGGTGGCCACTACGACCTCACCGCGGGCATCGCCGTGGGGCCCCAGGACCTGATGCACGAGGTCCGCGAGCTGTCCACCGACCTCGGCGGCGTGAGCAACGCCTTCGAGTCCTGGCTGGCGCTGCGCGGCGTGCAGACGTTGGAGCTCCGGATGGAGCGCCACTGCGCCACGGCGGCGCGGCTGTCCGAGTTCCTCGAGGGCCACGAGAAGGTCTCGCGGGTGTGGTACCCGGGCTTGCCGTCCCATCCCGACCACGAGGTGGCCGGGCGGATCCTCCGAGGCTTCTCCGGGATGCTCGCGTTCGAGCTGGCGGGCGGTCTGGAGGCGGGGCAGCGGTTCCAGTCCGCGGTCGAGGTGGCTGCGGTCGGGGCCAGCCTGGGGGGGACGCGAACGGTCGTCACTCACGCGGCGTCGGTCACCCATACTCAGCTCAGCCGCGAAGAGCGGCAGGCCGTCGGCATCGGCGACGGCCTGGTCCGCGTGTCGGTGGGCATCGAGGACCCCGAGGACGTCCTGGAGGACTTCGAGCGGGCCCTGGGGAAGGCGTGAGCCGGTCCCTCCGGGTGCTCCTCGTGTTCGGGGGGCGCTCGGCCGAGCACGAGGTTTCGGTGGCGTCGGCCCGCTCGGTCCTGGGAGCGCTCGACCCCGACCGGTTCGAGGTGGTCGTGGTCGGGATCGACAAGGATGGACGATGGCACCTGCTGGCCGGCCCGCCGGCCCTCCCCGAAGGAACCGCCGCCGAGCTCCCCGCCGTGGCAGCGGGGGAGGGGACCGAGGTGGCCCTGGCCAGGGAGCCGGGAACCCACGAGCTGGTCACCGAGGCGGGCGAGCGCCGCCCCTTCGATGTGGTGTTCCCCGTCCTCCACGGACCGTTCGGCGAGGACGGCACGATCCAGGGACTGCTCGAGCTCTCGGGGATCCCCTACGTGGGCGCGGGGGTCCTCGGGTCAGCCGTTGGGATGGACAAGGCCGTCCAGAAGGTGCTGTTCCGGGACGCCGGCCTGGAGGTCGTCCCCCACGTCGTGGTCCATGAGCGGGAGTGGAGGGACGACCCCGAGGCGGTCGAGGCGGCGGCCGCCGATCTCGGCTACCCGGTGTTCGTGAAGCCGGCAGCCCTCGGGTCATCCGTCGGGGTGACCAAGGTGTACGAGGCCGGGCACATGGCTCGGGCCGTGGACGAGGCCCTGCGGTACGGGCGCAAGGCCCTGATCGAGCGGGCCATGGAGGAGGCTCGGGAGCTGGAGATCTCGGTCCTCGGCAACGACGACCCCGTGGCCTCGGTGGCCGGGGAGATCGTTCCCAAGGGCCACGAGTTCTACGACTACGAGGCGAAGTACCTCGACGAGCAGGGCGCGCAGCTCCTGGTGCCGGCGGACATCCCGGCAGAGACGCTCGAGGAGGCCCAGCGGATGGCTGTGGCCGCGTTCCGGGCGATCGACGCGGCCGGGATGGCCCGGGTAGATTTCTTCCTCCTGCCGTCGGGGCGACTCGTGGTGAACGAGATCAACACGATCCCCGGGTTCACCACGATCTCGATGTACCCGAAGCTCTGGGAGGCGTCCGGGGTCCCCTACCCGGAGCTCGTGGACCGGCTGATCCGGCTGGCCCTGGAGCGCTACGAACTCGAGCGCAAGGCGAGCGAGGGCTAACCCTTCGAGCCATCCGGCCTACAGCCGTTCAGTTCGAGCCGGACCCGGTCGATGCTCAGAGTATGAGACGAGGTGGCCTGCCTGTTGCTTGAGCTCGTCAGGCTGGCGGGAGGCGCCTGCAGGATCGAGTCGCGGCCCGGTCGGGGCACCACCGTTCGGGCCAGGATCCCCTGGGGAGACCAGCCGTGATCCTCAACGGTCCGATGCCTCGGATCCTGTTGGTCGAGGACGACCGGGGCGTTCGGGAGGCGCTTCGGGATCTCCTGACCGAATCCGACTTCGACGTGGTCGGCGAGGCCGGCAACGGCCACGAGGGCGTTCAGCTCGCGCTCGAGCTCGATCCCGACGTGGTCCTCATGGACCTGCGGATGCCCGTGATGGGCGGGCTCGAAGCCACTCGGCAGATCAAGGATCGTCGGCCGGGCATCCGGGTGGTCATCCTGACCGCGTACGACGATCCCGCGCTCAAGGAGGGGGCGGCCGAGTCCGGCGTGTACGCGTACCTCGTCAAGGGGTGTCCGCCCAGGCTGGTCGGCGAGGTGACGTTGAAGGCGTGGGAGGCCAAGCGGTCAACGGAGCCGCCGACGGCGACGGCGCCGGCGCCGTCTTAGAGGTGGACGACCGGACAGGTGAGCGTGCGGGTGATTCCCTCGACGGCCTGGATCTTGGCCACCACCAGCTTCCCGAGGTCGTCCACGTTGCCGGCCTCGGCACGCACGATCACGTCGTAGGGACCGGTCACGTCCTCCGCTGAGGTGACGCCGGTGATGCCGGCGACCTCCTTGGCCACCTGCGCGGCCTTGCCGACCTCGGTCTGGATCAGGATGTAGGCCTGGACCACGGTCACCTCCTCGGACGCGGCGAGCCCACATTCTATGCCAGGCCGAACGGCGCTCCCAACCCGGGTGGCCGCGGCCGGGCCGAGCGAGGGACAATCGACCTCGTGCCTAGACGTGACGAGCCCCTGGACGCCTACCGGCGGGTCAGGAAGCCCGTGCCACGACC
>DASQWG010000267.1:0-7059 GCA_035640375.1 Actinomycetota bacterium | reverse complement strand
CCCTCTTCGCCGAACACCTTGTCGTTTCCCCGCCAGGCATGGAACTCGTCGTCCCCGGGGCCACCGTACAGCCGGTCGACCCCGTTCCCGCCGAAGATCACGTCGTTGCCTCCACGGCCGTACACCACGTCGTTGCCCTCGTCGGGGCAGATCACGTCACGCCGCTTCGTGCCCTTGATCACGTCGGGGCCGTCGTCGCCCACCTTCGTGCAGGGCGGGTAGCCGGGTGCCGGAGGCTGGCCCACCGTGGGGGCCCACGCCTCCGGCTGGGCCACCAACATCAGGCCCATCACGGCGGCGATCAGGATCAGGGTGCGACGCATGTCAACGGAGTCTTTCGGCACGGGCTCGGAACGACCTTTGCGTGGATCGAACGCGCGCCGGCCGGCCTAGGCGTAGTGCTCGACGATGAGGCGCTCGTCGACCTGGGCAGGCAGCGGGATCTCCGCACGCTCGGGCCACCGGACCAGCCGGCCCCGAAGCCCGTCCGGGTCCCGTTCGAGGTACGCGGGCGGGTCGGGCTGGAGCTCCAGGGCCTCCCGGACGCCGATCAGCGCACGGGCCCGCTGGGAGAGCTCGAGCTCCTGGCCGGGGCGGACGCCGGCGCTGGGAACGTTCACCCGCCGGCCGTCGACCCGGACGTGCCCGTGGGAGACGAGCTGGCGGGCCTGCCGCAGCGAGAGCGCCCAGCCCATCCGGTGAGCCATCGCGTCGAGGCGGGTCTCCAGCAGCCGGAGCAGCTCCTCGCCGGTGACGCCCTTCTTTCGGGTGGCCTGGGCGAAGTAGCGGCGGAACTGTCGCTCCCCGATCCCGTACATCGCCCGCAGCTTCTGCTTCTCCAGGAGCCGGAGGTGGTATTCCGTCTCCCGGCGACGGCCCCGGCCGTGCTCCCCCGGAGGGTACGGACGCTTGTTCACCGGACAGTTCGGGCGGCCGCAGATCGACACGCCCAGCCGGCGGCACATCCGGTGCCTCGGACCGATCTTGTTCACGGTCGTACAGGGTACCCGCCCCAGGGCCCCGGTGACGACCCGACTTGAGGCGGGCCCCTCGCCGGGACCACACTGACCTCGTGGGACGGATCCTCGGAACCACGCCGCTCCTCCTGCTGGCGGCCTCCTGCGGGACCCCCCGCGCCGCCACCGCCCAGGGCCGGGAGATCGAGGGGCTGTGGGAAGTGTTCCTGTGGGCCGGCTTCGGGGTCGCCGCCGTGGTCTCGGGTCTGATCGTGTGGTCCGCGGTGCGCTACCGGCGACGGGCGGGGGACGACGGCCTGCCGCCGCAGTTCCGAGAGCACGCGGGGCTGGAGATCGTCTACACGATCGTCCCGATCCTGATCGTGCTCGTCCTGTTCGTGCTGACCTTCCTCGCTGAGCGGTCGGTGGAGGAGGTCGAGCCACGGCCGGCAGCCACCGTCCGGATCGAGGCCTTCAACTGGTCCTGGCGATTCACTTACCAGGGCTCGGGGGTCGCGGTCTTCGGCACCCCCGACGATCCTCCCGAGGCCGTGCTTCCCGTCGGCCGCCCCGTCCGGATCGTGCTGACCTCCTCGGACGTGATCCATTCCTTCTTCGTGCCGGACTTCCTGTTCAAGCGGGACGCGATCCCCGGGCGCACCACCGAGTTCGACCTGAACATCGACCGCCCCGGCACGTACGCAGGTCGGTGCGCCGAGTTCTGCGGCCTCGACCACTGGCGGATGCGGTTCGTCATCCGGGCGGTCTCCCCCGCGGAGTTCGAAGCGTGGCTGTCGGCGCAGCCGGCCGGGGGCTGAACACGCTGGAGCCGCCCCGAAGGGCGGCTCCAGGCGAACGCCAAGGTGGAGGCGCTACGGCCCGACCGTGAGCCGCGCGTAGAAGGCGTCCTGGTCCGTGGTGTCACCGCTCGGCGAGGGAGGCTGGGTCCCCGGGCGGCCGTCCATCCAAAGCAGATGGGCGGTGCCACCGACCGCGGTGATCCCGGTGTAGTCGCCGATGAACTCGCCGGCACAGTTGGCGCCGAAGCCGCTGGCGTCCGAGGGCGAGGACGCCGAGCTCACCCGCACGGTCTGACTCCACGTGTCGCCGCCGTCCGGCGAGACCACGTACGAGTGGTCGAGCATGGCGTCGTCCGTGTACTGGCGGTCCACGAACCCGACGTGCACGAAGTCACCGGAGGAGTCGATCCAGGCGAAGAACTGATCGCTCTTCACCAACTCCTGGTTGATCCTCACCGGCCGGGTCCACGACTCGCCGCCGTCCTCAGAGCGGGTGTACACGATGTCCGCGGACCCGCCCTGCCAGTTCGACCACACCATGTGCAGCGTCCCGTCGTCCCCGACCTCGAGGACCGGGTAGCTGGCGTCGCGGAACGCGCCGTGCGGTAACGGGCTGGGCAGGTCGTTCACGTTCGACACGAAGTGGTGGGTCCAGGTGTCCCCGCCGTCCTCGGAGCGGGAGACGAACGCGCGGCCTCCGCTCCGGCCGACCGGGTTGTTCCACACCTCGTACGAGACGTACAGGACCCCGTCCGGCGTCCCGTCGTCGTACACGACCGGGGTCGAGAATTGCGCGAACCGGTCGGAGATGAGCTCCGGCTCTGTCCAGGTCGCTCCGCCGTCCGTTGACTTGCTGAACACGATCGGGGATGCCTCGTAGTTCCCCAGCCCGGTCTTGCCCTTCGGCTGGAACGAGAACAGGGCCCAGGTGACGTACACGGCGCCGTCACGGCCGACGGCGATCCACTCCTTGTCGTGGAACACCGCGGGGTCATCGTCCTCAACGACGAACGACGTGGTCCAGGTGTCCCCCTTGTCGGTCGACTTGCTGACGACGATCGAGCTGGCGAAGGCCGAGTGGCCCGTGTCGGGGTTCGCCTGCCGATTGAACGCGATGTTCGCGTAGTACACGGCGCTGCCATCCGGGGCCCAGGCGAAGGCCGGATCGCCGACGCCCTGATACGTCCCGCCGTTCTCCTCGCTGATCCCGGGCATGAACTCGTTCGACCAGGTGACGCCGCCGTCGTGGGAGACGTACGCCGCCGCCGACCCGTCGTAGCGTTGCTCGGATTCGACGAAGAACCGGTAATCGTTGGCCCCCCCGATCAGGTTGTTCGGGTTCGTCGGGTCGATGGAGATCGTGGTCTCGTTCTGCGGCGTCTGGTCGCCGACGAAACAAGCCGGCCCGCTCGGATGGTCCCCGGGGTTCCCCGGCAGGTTCGTGACGTCGCCGACGACGACGCTCTGGTTCGCTCCCGCCGTGATCGGGAGCGTGGTGAAGTTCGCCGGCTTCGCCGACGTAATGGGCTGCGCCGCCACTCCCACGGGCAGCGCCACGAGCATGGCGAGGAGCGCGGCAGCGGTCATGGCGATCGAGATCCGTCTCAAGGGCGGCCTCCTTCGGGCGGGTGAACGATCTCGGTGTCCGTTCTATCGGTGGCGGGCACGGACGTCAAATGCTGAAGTTGAGCCGATGTGCTTCGCCGGGGGACACTCGGAGGGTGAGCGCCGTGACCGCTCCCCCGGCGACGCCTTCACGCCCCGCCGGTGGTGCCGTGACGTGGGTCACCACCACGGACCACAAGCGGATCGGCATCCTCTACATGGTCACGACGTTCGGGTTCTTCCTGATCGCCGGGATTTTCTCCCTGGTGATGCGGGCGGAGCTGGCCGCGCCCGGGCTCCAGGTCGTGGAGGTCGACACCTACAACGAGCTCTTCACGATTCACGGGACGGCCATGATCTTCCTGTTCGTGGCCCCGTTCGGGATCGGGCTGGCCAACTACCTCCTTCCGCTACAGATCGGGGCCCCGGACATGGCCTTCCCGCGGCTGAACGCGCTGTCCTACTGGCTGTTCCTGGCGGGGGGCCTGCTCGTCTTCGCCGGATTCGGCACCGGGACCGGCGCGGCCGACGCCGGGTGGACCGGGTACGCGCCACTGTCCGAGGCCCGCTACACGCCCGGGCCGGGCCTCGACCTGTGGCTGGTGGGCCTGCTCCTGACCAGCGCCTCGAGCATCATGGGCGCCATCAACTTCCTGACCACGGTCCTGCTGTTCCGGGCTCCGGGGATGACGATGTGGCGGCTTCCTCTGTTCACCTGGACCGTGCTGGTGAACTCCCTCCTGATCCTGGTCTCGTTCCCCCCGCTGGCCACAGCCTTCACGATGCTGTTCGTGGATCGGCGGCTGGGCGGGGTGTTCTTCGAGCCGGCTGCGGGCGGCAGCCCCGTCCTGTATCAGCACCTGTTCTGGTTCCTCGGGCATCCCGAGGTCTACATCATGATCCTGCCGTTCTTCGGAGTGATCAGCGAGGTCGTGCCGGTGTTCAGCCGGAAGCCGTTGTTCGGGTACGTGGGCCTGGTCCTGGCCACGCTGGCCATCGCCGGCCTGTCGATGGGGGTCTGGGCCCACCACATGTTCACCACCGGAGCCGTGTCGAACCCGTTCTTCGCGGCCATGTCCTTCCTGATCGCCGTCCCCACCGGCATCAAGTTCTTCAACTGGATCGGCACGATGTGGCGGGGCCAGCTCACGTTTCCGACCCCGATGCTGTTCGCCCTCGGCTTCCTCCTGAACTTCCTCCTCGGCGGGATCACCGGCGTGATCGTGGCCAGCCCGCCGATCGACTTCCACGTGCAGGACACCCATTTCGTGGTGGCCCACTTCCACTACACGATCATGGGCGGCAGCGTGTTCGCCATCTTCGCCGCGATCTCCTTCTGGTGGCCGAAGATGACCGGCTGGCGCCTGAGCGAAGGCCTGGGGAAGGTCACGTTCTGGACGATGTTCGCCGGGTTCAACCTGACGTTCTTCCCCCTGCACCTCGTGGGGCTGCGGGGGATGCCCCGGCGGGTGGCCGACTACCTGCCCTCGGACGGGTGGACCGGGCCGAACGTGGTGGCCACGGTCGGCGCCGGGGTGCTGTCGCTCTCGGTCCTGGCATTCCTGGCGAACGTGGTCCTGTCCCGGCGCCGCCGGGACCCCGCGGGGGACGACCCGTGGATGGCCAACTCGCTGGAGTGGGCGACCTCCTCGCCGCCGCCGGAGCACAACTTCGTGTCCCTGGCCCCGATCCGGTCCGAGCGGCCCGCGTTCGACCTCCGCCATCCCGAGGTCGAGGACGGTCGGCGATGAGGACCGGTGCCAAGGTGTTCCTGGGCTCGGCCACCTTCGCCCTGGTGATCTCCGCGCTGTACTGGTTCATCACCTCCGAGCCCGCCGGGACAGCGCTCCTGCTGTCGATGATCCTGGCCCCCGGGATGATGGCCGCCTACGCCGCCGCCTCGTCCTCGGGACCCGGCCGACCGCCCGAGGACCGCCCCGACGCCGACCCTGCCGCCTCCGACGCCAGGGTCCTGGGACCGGTGATCCCCGCCTCGATCTGGCCGGCGGCCCTCGGGGTGGGGGCGCTGCTGGTGGCCGCCGGCCTGGCCTACGGCGTGTGGCTGCTCCTAGTTGCCGGTTCGGCCTTCGTGGTGGCCCTGATCGGCCTGACCAGGGAGTGAGCGGTCGTCGGGCACCTGGATCAGCCGGCCTCCCCGGTCCGGGCACGGCGCCTCGAGAGCGTCCGCCATGACCCGTCCGGGCGGGGGGACGAACTGCACGAAGCCGTAGCGGTCGCAGGCCAGGCAGCCGAGCTGGGCGGCGTGGCCGACCTCGAGCCAGGGCCCCGGGGCATGGCCGGCCTGACGAGCCGCCTGCTCGACCTGGGCCTTGAGCTGCTCCCTCGCGTCCTCCACGCATCCAGCATACTGAGGGGCCGGGAATGCCCCCATGCGGGGACGGGTTGAGCCAGCCCGGGAGCGACCGTTGGACCATCGACGCATCGTCAGGACCTATCTCGTCATCACCGCCCTGTTCACGCTGTCCGCCTCGCTGATCTGGGGCATCAACACCCTGTTCCTCCTCGACGCCGGCCTTTCGATCTTCGAGGTGTTCGTGGCCAACGCGGCGTTCACCGCGGCCATGGCCTTGTTCGAGGTGCCCACGGGGGTGGTGGCCGACACCAGGGGTCGGAGGATCTCGTTCCTCCTCAGCGCCTCGATCCTCGCCGTGGGAACACTCGCCTACGTGGCCGTGGCCGCCATCGGGGGCGGAGTGATCCTGTTCTCGCTGGCCGGCGTGATCCTGGGGCTCGGGTTCACGTTCTACTCGGGAGCGGTCGAGGCCTGGCTCGTCGACGCGCTGCGGGCATCCGACCACCCCGGCGAGCTGGACCGGGTCTTCGCCCGGAGCCAGAGCGTGTTCTGGGCCGCCACGCTGATCGGCACGGTGGGGGGCGGCGCCCTGGGTCAGCTGGATCTGGCCCTTCCGTACGTGTTTCGGGCGGCGCTTCTGATCGCGGCCTTCGTGGTCGGCGCGGTGCTGATGCACGACCTCGGGTTCACCCCGAGGACGCTCCACTTCCGCGGCATCATCGGGGAGATGCGCAAGGTGGGACGGGCCGGCCTGACGTTCGGGTGGCAGAACGGCTCGGTTCGGCTGCTGGTCCTCGAGGCCTTCGTGGTGTCCGGGTTCTTCTTCTGGGCCTGGTACGCGTGGCAGCCGTACTTCCTCGAGCTCCTGGGGCGTGACCTGGTGTGGGTCTCCGGCGTGATCGCGGCGCTCTTCTCGTTGGCCGGGATCCTCGGCAACTCGCTGGTGGGGAGGCTGGCCGTCCCCGGCCGGCACCGGACATCGATCCTGATCGCCGGGAGCGCGCTCACCACCGTGGCCATGGTGCTCGTCGGGACGATCCAGGTCTTCTGGGTGGCCGTGCCCATCTTCCTCCTGGGCGCGGTGTGCTTCGGGATCATGGCCCCGGTCCGGCAGACCTTCCTGCACTCGCTCATCCCGACCTCGGAGCGAGCCACGCTGGTCTCGTTCGACGCCCTCCTGGGGAGCCTCGGGAGCGTGGGCGGCCAGACCGGGCTGGGCTACCTCGCTCAGGTGCGATCCGTGGCCGACGGCTTCGTGCTCGGAGGCCTGGCCACGGGCGTGGCGGTCCCGCTGTACGCGATGCTCCGCCGGCGGGGCGAGCCCTCCGACCGCATCGCGGCGCGGGTCGAGCCCGAGCCGGCCCCCGTCGGGTAGCCGGTCACC
>DASQWG010000266.1:0-5207 GCA_035640375.1 Actinomycetota bacterium | reverse complement strand
GAGGCGGAGCGCTCCGGCCTCCGCGGTCGACAGCGTCTCGAGGTCGTCGAGCAGCCGGGACATGACCCGGCTCTCCTCGAGCAGAGGCTCCAGATGGGCCCGGTCGGCCCCGTAGACGCCGTCGAGGATCCCCTCCACGTTTCCCTGGATCACCGAGAGCGGCGTCCGGAGCTCGTGGGCCAGGTCGGCTAGGAGGTTCCGTCGCTGCCGCTCGGCCGTCCGGAGCTGCTCCGTCATCTCGTTGAAGGCCCGGGCGAGCCGTCGGGTCTCCCGGGGGCCCCGTTCCTCGACCCGAGCTCCGTGGTCCCCTCCGGCGACCCGGTCGGCGGCATCCATCACGTCCCCCACGGGACCGGCCACCCGACGAACAGCCCACACGGCCACGGCGATCAGCACCCCGAGCAGCAGGACCCCCAGGGCGGCGGCGGGCACCACCACCTCCCTGCGGTTCCCCACTCCCAGGGCACTCGAGACGACCGTCACCGCCAGCGCGCTGGTGGCGAAGAGCAGGAGGAAGAACGTGGCCAGGGCGAACCCGATCCGCCGCCGGAAGCGACGGCGCCGGTCACCCCACCACGGCCCGGGGCGAGGAGGGAAGGGCTCGTTCTCCGGCCACCACGGGGGGCGGAACCCCGGGCCGGGCCCGTGTCGCCACCGGCGGTGGTCACGCATCGGCGAAGCGGTAGCCCACGCCGTGGACGGTCAGCAGGTACCTGGGTCGGCTCGGGACCGGCTCCACCTTCCTCCGGATGTTCTTCACGTGGGCGTCGATGGCCCGCTCGTACGACTCGAAGGCCACGCCGTGCACCGCATCCAGCAACTGGGAGCGGGTGAACACCCGGCCCGGCTGTCGGGCCATGGTCGCCACGAGCTGGAACTCGGTCGCCGTGAGATCGATCGGTCGGCCGCCGACGGCAACCCGCATCCGAGGCACGTCGACCTCGACGTCGCCGACCCGGAGCACCTCCGCCCCGTCCTTCCCGGCTGCCTCGGTCCGTCGGAGCACGGCCCGGACCCGGGCCACGAGCTCCTTGGGGCTGAACGGCTTGACCACGTAGTCGTCCGCCCCGAGCTCGAGACCGACGAGCCGGTCCGACTCGTCTCCGCGGGCGGTCAGCATCACGATCGGCACCGAGGAGGTCCGCCGCAGCTCCCGGGTCACGTCCAGCCCGTCGCGGCCGGGCAGGCCCAGGTCCAGGACCACCAGGTCGGGGCGGGTTCCCCGGGCGCTGGCCAGGGCGGCTTCGCCGTCGCCGACCACGATGACCTCGAACCCCGCGTGCTCGAGGTAGTCGCGGACCAGTCCGGCGATCTTCATCTCGTCCTCGACCACGAGGATCGTCCTGGCCACGATGGAAGCGTGACGAGGGGACGGGGCGGGAGCAACCCACCCCGCCCCGCTCCGTCAGACGTGTTCCCGCTCGGATCCCGAACCGGGAGGTGCGTCCGGTCCGCGCTCGTGGAGCTGGCGGTGCCACTCCTCGGCCCGCCGGCTCCAGGGGCCGTGCTCCCCGGGACCGCCCCACCGTCCCCGCCACGCCGCGGCGCGGAACAGGGCGAAGATGCCGAACAGGAACAGCGGGAACAGGATCAGCCCGAAGGGGAAACCGAACCCGGGTCCGACGACCCGGACGACCTCGCCACCTCGTCGGGCCTCCTCCAGGCCTTCGTTCAGACCGACGTTGTAGGCGCCGACCCCGATGGCGATCGCCGCCAGGATCAGCAGGATCACCGCGATGACCCCGAATCCTCTGCGCATCACTCCTCCTTTCGACACGGTCGACGCTACCGGGAGGATGTGAAGCGATCGTGAAGGCCGATGGGAGGAGTGAAGAGGACCCTAGACCGTGGCGCTCCAGTACAGCCAGGCCCCGTACGAGGCCAGGACGAACGCTCCCAGGACCCGGCCGGCCCGGCCGTACGCGACGAACGTCGTGGCCACCACCGCGTAGAGCACGGCCATCGCCAGGAACGCCGCCGAACCGGCCGCGTCGATCACCAACGGCCTGACCAGGGCCGCCAGCCCGAGAACGCCGGTGGTGAACGCGGCCAGCGTTCCGAACAGGTTGCCGGTGGCGAGCTCGGGGGCGCCTCGCCGGATCGGCAGCACCTCCAGGAGGACCTCGTCGATGCTCACCAGGATGCCGAGCACGGCCGCGCCGACGAACCCCGCGGTCAGGCCCGTCTCGTCGACAAGGCGCGTGCCGCCGGCGACCAGGAGCGCCGCTCCGGCCGCGACCGCCAGCAATCCCCCCACCGTGAGCAGGACGGGGCGGCCCGGCGAAGGCCGCGCCACGTGCGGTCCCCTGTCACCGACCGCGTCCCGCACCACCAGGAACACGTACGCCAGGTAGAAGACCAGCAAGAGCACGCCCTCGAGCCGGGCCACGTACCGGTCGGCGATGGCGAACGCCCCGGCCAACAGATGGACCCCCGGCGCCAGGACCATGACCCGGTTCGGGGAGGGCACCGGACCTGGAGCGAGGAGCAACGCCGCACCGAAGGCCGCGCTGAACAGGAACAGCACCGTGCCGAAGATCTCGCCGGCGGCGATGGCCGTCTGGTCCCGGGCCGAGGCGACCAGGGCGGTCCCCAGCCCTTCGAGATCGACCCCGAACAGGAGGGCTCCCACGGCGAACGCCGAGATCCCCAGGGCCCGCGCGAGGCCGGTGCCGCCGCGGACCGCCGCCTCCGCGCCGACGTACAGCACCGCCGCCCCGACGAGGAGGAGGCCCACGGCGAGGAGCATCCGCGAAGGGTAGCCCATCGACCGGCGGTCGCCGCCGGGTCAGTGGTCGCTGGCGCCGGTGAACTGGAACGAGGACACACGCAGCGCCGGCACGCTCGACGCCGAGAAGAAGAACTCGCTGGCGAGCACGGGCTCCCGGCCCACGGCCTCGATGTCCCGAAGCGCCTCGATGATCGAGTGGGTGAACCGGAGATTCTTCACCGGCGGACCTACCTGGCCGTCCTCGATCAGCCACGTCCCGTCGCGGGTCATGCCGGTGATGATGGCCTCCTTCGGGTGGACCACGTTCGAGTAGTGGAACCGGGTGACCAGGAGTCCTCGCTCGGTCCCCCGGATCATGTCCTCCACCGACGAGTCGCCCGGCGCCAGAAACAGGTTGAGGGGGAAGGGCCCGTGGGGGTTCGGCGGGGGAAGGGCGTGCCCGGTCGACGGAACCCCCTCCTGCTGCCCGCTGCGCCGGTCGTGGACACCCCCCAGCACCACTCCTTCCGAGACCAGGTCGACCCGCCGCTTCGGCGTCCCCTCGAAGTCGAACGGCAGACCGAGCGTGCCGGGGGCCAGGGCGTCGTCGTAGATCGTGATCCGGTCGCTCATGAGCTTCTCGCCGATGCGGTCGGAGAAGCACGAGCGTCCCTCGGCGATGGCCCGTCCCCCGAACCCCAGGTAGGCCAGGAACGCCACGAGCGTGGCCACGGCCGGCGGCTCCAGCACGACCTCGTACCGGCCGGGCTCGGTGTCCCGGGGCTGCTGGCTGCGCCGGGCCTTGTCGAAGGCGCGCCGGCCAACCTCCTCGGCGTCGAGGTCGCCGACGCGCGCGGACCAGGCCTCCGCGTATCCGGCCCCACCGTCCCCGCCGGAGACCACCGTGCTCACCGAGGCCAGGCTCGTGGCCGAGTAGCAGAACTGGCCCTCGCTGGTGGCCACGGCCACCTCGGAGGCGGTGGTGTCGTGGGCCCCGGCCGCGTGGAACCCCCGGCCCAGGGTCCCGGTCAGCGTGGCCACCGTCTCGGCTCGGGCCTCCGGGATCGTCGAGGCCGTGGCCTCGTCGAACCGGTCGGCCGGCTCTGGAACATCGGCCGGAGGCGCCAGGCCGGGGAAGGCCGGGTCCGGCGCGGACATCTGGGCGAGCTCGAGGGCGCTTCGGGCGGCCGCCGCGGCCCCCTCCTTCGAGAGGTCGTTCGTGGAGGCCACCCCCACCCTGCCGCCGACCACCACGCGGACCTTGACCGCGGTGTCCTCTCGGGCGGTACTCTGGTGGATAGCCGAATCGGCGAACCTGGTGAGCCCGCCCCAGTCATGGACCGCCAGGACCTCGACGCCGTCGGCTCCGGGCAGCTCGAGGCCGACCTCGGCGATGCGCCGCACCTGCTCCGCGCCGATCGGCTCGGGCACGCCTACCGCACCCCCACCCGGACGTTCCGGAACCGGGCCGGGGCCGTGCCGTGGCCGGTCCTGGCCACCTGGCCGGGCTGCCCCTTCCCGCAGTTCGGTGTGCCCCACACCGTCCACTCCTCGGGCCCACACACGGCGTCGCACGAGCCCCAGAACTCCGTGGTGATCCCGGTGTAGTTGGGGTTGCGGTACATCTCGGTCAGCTTCCCGTCCTTGATGCGCCAGGCGATCTCGCAGCCGAACTGGAAGTTCACCCGCTTGTCATCGATGGACCACGAGGTGTTCGTCGACATAAACATGCCGTCCTTCGTGTCCCCGATCAGCTCGGCCAGCGTCCCCTCGCCGGGCTCCAGGCTCACGTTCGTCATCCGGATCAGCGGGAGGTTCTGCCACCCGTCGCCCCGCATCGTGCCGTTCGACCGTTCACCGAGGACCGCCGCGGTCTCCCGGCTCGACATGAAGTCGCGGAACAGGCCATCCTCGATGATCTGGACGCGACGGGCCGGCACCCCCTCGTCGTCGTACCCGAACGTCCCCAGGCCCCCGGCCAGGGTGGCGTCGGCGGTGATGCTCACCCGGTCCGACCCGTACCGGAGGGACCCGCGGTGGCCGGGTTCCAGGAAGGAGGTGCCGGCGTACGCCTCCTCCATCCGCAGGACCCGATCGAGCTCGATCGGGTGGCCCACCGACTCGTGGACCTGGAGGACCATCTGGGGGCCGTCGAGGATCAGCGTGGTCTCTTCGGCGGGGCAGTCCTTGGCCGAGAGCAGCTCCACGGCCTCGGTGGCCACCCGCTCCGCCTCCTCGAGCAGGCCGAGCGCGCGGATGTGCTCGTAGCCCGCCGCGGCGATGTGGCCGCGGAACGAGTTCGGGAACGACCGTCGCTGAAGCTCCCCGTCCCCGATCGCGGTGGCCTCGATCCCGCCGCCGGAGTGGGTGATGGTCTGTTCGACGGCGGCGCCCTCCGACGTGGCCAGCGCGGAGCGCTTCCGGTAGAAGTCCAGCATAGCCTCGGCGAAGGAGAGCCCTGGCACCGCTCGCATCCGTCGGGACGCCTCCATCAGCA
>DASQWG010000265.1:0-3764 GCA_035640375.1 Actinomycetota bacterium | reverse complement strand
CCCGTCCGGGTTCTCCTCCAGAAGACCGGGATCTGGTCGACCTTCACCGGCGAACCCCTACCCCCTCACGCTGGTGAGCCCTCTGGCTCCCCTTCGTCAACCGAAGGGGTTTCCTCCGGGGAGCCCTCGGGCCCTCCCGCTGGAGCGGAGGCCTCCCCCGTGGAACCTGCCGGGACGTCTGGTGAGGCCGAGGCCTCCGCGGAGGGGACCCCTTCGGTGCCCGAAGCGGAGGCCGAGGCCTCGACCAGTGAGACCCAGGAGGAGGAAACCGGGTGAAGGACGTGCTCGAGTACGTGGCGCGGGCGATCGTTGACGAGCCCGATGCGGTCGAGGTGACCGAGGTGCCGGGTGAGCGGTCGGTGATCTTGCAGCTCCGTGTGGCGCCGGATGACATGGGCAAGGTGATCGGTAAGCGCGGCCGGACGGTTCGGGCGATCCGGTCGCTGGTACGGGCCGCGGGGTCCCGTGAGGGGGTCACCCCGCTGGTGGAGATCGTGGAGGACCAGCACGGCTGAGGTCCTCGCCGTGGGACGGATCGCCAGGAGCCACGGCGTCGGCGGCGAGGTATCGGTTCAGACCCTGACCGAGGTCGGGGCGCGGTTCGAGCCCGGGTCGGTGCTGCGGCTCGAGGACGACCGAACGCTCACGGTGGAGCGGTCCCGCCCACATCACGACCGCCTGCTGGTCAAGTTCGAAGGGATCGACGATCGCGACGCCGCCGACGCCCTCCGCGGGTCCGTGCTGGTTGTCCCCGTTGACCAGGCGCCGCCGATCGAGGATCCCGACCGGTTCTGGATCCACCAGGTGGTGGGCCTCGAGGTGGTCACCGAGGAAGGCCGCTCCCTCGGCCGGATCGGCGAGGTCCAGGGCAACCCGGCCAACGACTTGTGGGTGACGGAGGAGGGTCAGCTGATCCCCGCCGTCCGCGAGGTCGTGATCGGCGTCGACCTCGCGCGAGGCCGGGTCACCGTGCGACCGCTTCCGGGGCTCCTGGACGAGGCCTGACCGTGCGCATCGACGTGCTGACCATCTTCCCCGAGCTCGTCGAGGGCCCGCTCCGACACAGCCTGCTCGGCAAGGCGATCGAGGCCGGCATCCTCGACGTCCGGGTCCACGACATCCGGGACCATGCCACGGGCGCGCATCGCCAGGTCGACGACGAACCGTTCGGCGGCGGGCCCGGCATGGTGATGATGGCCGACCCGATGTTCCGGGCCGTGGAGGCGCTCGGCGACGGAGCCAGGCGCGTGATCCTGCTCTCTCCAGCCGGCCGGCGGCTGGACCAGGCCCTGGTCCGCGAGCTGGCCGAGGAGCCGTGGCTCGTCCTGATCGCCGGCCGGTACGAGGGCGTGGACGAACGGGTGGTCGAGGGTCTCCCGGCCGAGGAGATCTCGATCGGGGACTACGTGCTGGCGGGCGGGGAGCTGCCGGCTCTGGTCGTGATCGAGGCAGTGGCCCGGCTCGTTCCTGGCGTGGTTGGGACCGAGGCCTCCCTGACCAGGGAGTCGTTCGAGGAGGAGGGTCTCCTCGACCACCCCCACTACACCCGACCCCAGGAGTACCGGGGGCTGCGGGTTCCCGATGTGCTGGTCTCCGGCGACCACGCTCGGATCGAGGCATGGCGCCGACGGGCCGCCGAGGAGAAGACCCGGAGGAACCGACCGGACCTGTTACGATGAGGTGCCGCCCGCTGGAGACGCCATGAACAGGGTCGACCCCATCGAGAAGCTTCGCCTGCGTGACGACCTGCCCGACTTCGGGGCGGGCGACACCGTCAAGGTGCACGTTCGGGTGGTGGAGGCCGGCCGGGAGCGCGTCCAGGTCTTCCAGGGGGTGGTGCTCCGACGGCGGGGCGGCGGGCTCCGGGAGACGTTCACGGTGCGGAAGATCTCCTTCGGGGTCGGGGTGGAGCGGACGTTCCCCCTCCATTCGCCCCAGATCGCAGGGATCGAGGTGGTCAGCCGGGGCGACGTCCGTCGAGCCAAGCTGTACTACCTGCGGGAGCGGAGGGGCAAGCGCGCTCGGATCCGCGAGCTCCGGACGCCGGTCGGCGCCCGGTCGGCGGAGCCGGTGTCCCCCGACGACGAGGCGGCCGGGGACGAGGGCTAACCCGTGAGCCAGGCCCGGCCCCCCGCGGGCGCCTCGGCCGGCGATGTTCGCACCCCGGTCGAGCCGGTGGCCACGCCGGTGGAGCCCCAGCCCACCGAGGCCGAGAAGAAGTCCGACCAGGACGGCGGCATCTTCGGGTTCTTCAAGGAGTTGCCGGGCCTGATCATCATCGCGTTCGCGTTGGCGCTCCTGATCAAGACGTTCCTGATCCAGGCGTTCTTCATCCCTTCCGGGTCGATGGTTCCCACGCTGCGGGTCGGGGATCGCGTCCTGGTCAACAAGCTGGTGTACGACTTCGGCGAACCCCAGCGGGGGGACGTGATCGTGTTCGAGAACCCCACCCTTCGCGAAGAGGACCGGAACGTCTTCCAGGCGGTGTGGGACTGGCTCGTGGAGGGCTTTGGATTCTCCGCCGACCCCACCAGGGACTTCATCAAGCGCGTGGTCGGCGTGCCCGGCGACACCGTCGAGATGAAGAACGGCAAGGTGTACGTGAACGGGAAGCTGACCTCCGAGCCGTATCTCAGCAACCGGGGCGCCCAGGACTACCCGCCGACCCAGGTGAAGCCGGACCACGTGTTCGTCATGGGCGACAATCGGCCGAACTCGCAGGACTCACGCTCGGCGCTGGGGCAGATCCCGATGGACAAGATCGTGGGGAAAGCGTTCGTGCTGCTGTGGCCGCTGGATCGGGTCGAGTGGTTGTCCGACGACTGAAGGAGATCGACCACTACGAGCGCCAGCTCCGGGAGCAGGGCTTCCGGATCCTGGCCGGCGTCGACGAGGCCGGCCGGGGAGCCCTGGCCGGACCGCTGGTCGCCGCGGCGGTGATCCTGCCCGCCGACTTCGACCTCGAGGGCGTCGAGGACTCCAAGCTCCTCACGCCGAAGCAGCGCCGGGAGGCCGCGGCACGGATCCGGGAGCGTGCACTGGCGATCTCGGTGCGGAAGGCGATGCCCCGCCGGATCGACCGTGCCGGCCTCCACCGGACCAACCTGGCGCTGCTGCGCCGGGCACTCCGCACGCTGCCGATGGTCCCGGAGTTCGTCCTCACGGACGGGTTCCCCATCTCCCGGTTGGGGCTGCCATCGCTGGCGCTCCGCAAGGGGGACGTGGTGACGGCCTCGGTGGCGGCCGCGTCGGTGATCGCCAAGACCACCCGGGACCGGATGATGGACCGCTACCATCGACGATTCCCCGTCTACGGGTTCGACACGAACCGTGGGTACGGGACCGAACGCCATTGGGAAGCCCTGTGGCGGTTCGGCCCCTCCCCGATCCACCGCCGGTCGTTCAACCACGTGCTGGACCCGCTGTCGCCGGATGAGTACCGGCGTTGGAAGGAGGGGCGGGTGTGAGCGAGGGCGAGGAAGAGCTCGAGAAATACGAGGTCGACCAGGAGCTTCGGCTCTACCGGGAGTACCGCGACGTCCTCCCGATGTTCCGCTACGTGATCGAGACGGAGCGCCGGTTCTACCTGGCCAACGCCGTCGACATGACGAACCGACCGGACGGCTGGTTGGAGGTTCGGATGACCGACGCGTGGGTCTGGGACATGCACCGCCCCGCCCGCTTCGTGTCCTCGGTTCGGGTGCTGACCACCCACGACGTGAACGTCGAGGAGCTGTCCGGCACCGACGCCCCCACGCCACCAC